>JBHELS010000225.1:0-5629 GCA_046263015.1 Burkholderiales bacterium
TCGGCGACGGTCGGCCCGACGACAATCACGCCGTGGTTGGCGAGGAAGAGAACGCGCTTCTCGCCCAGCACGCGCGCGAGGCGATCGCCCTCGGTATCGTCAACCACCAATCCGTTGTAAGTCGTGTCGTAGACGATCTCATGATGAAAACGAAGCGCGTTCTGCTCGATCATCTCGAGACGCCCGTCCTCGAGCAGCGTGAGCGCGGTTGCGTACGGCATGTGCGTATGCAGCACGCACGCGGCATGGGGATTGGCCAGATGGATGCGCGAATGGATCCAGAACGCCGTTTTCTCGTACTCGCCCTCACCCGCGAGGATATGACCGTGCGCGTCGAGCGCAAGCAGGTTGGATGCGGTCACCTCGCTCCAATGAAGCCCGTAGCGGTTGAGAAGAAACGAGCGTCCATCCAGCATGACGCTGAAATGGTTGCAAACGCCTTCTTGCAGGTCGAGGCGTACCGCCAGCCGAAAAGCCGCCGCAAGGTCGACCCGCGCCGCCTGCTCGAGCGCGCTCGCCGTGAGCTCGCCAACGCTTCCCATAGGAGCGCGATTATAGTGGGGTGATGAAACGCGCGTGCTTCCTCCTCCTCCTGGCGGCTACGGCATGCGCGCGCATCACGCAGGACAACTATCTACGCATCGAGGAAGGCATGAGCGAGCACGAAGTGAACGCGCTCCTCGGCGCGCCCGCCGAGGCCCAGAGTTTCAACGCCTTCGGCGTGTCGAGCACGACATCTCGCTGGGTCGGGAGCGATGCGACGATCACCGTGCGGTTCATTAACGGCAAGGCGCGCATCAAAACCTACGACAAGCCGCCGCGGCAATAAAAAAGGCGCTCCGTGGAGCGCCTTTTCGTTCGCGACTGGCCGACTACTGATGCTTCTTGTCGTAGTTCGTGCCGGCTTCGTGACCCGCGTAGCCACCAATGGCCGCGCCGCCCAACGTGCCGATCGTGCTGCCGCCGGTCACGGCCGAGCCGATGGCGCCGCCAGCCGCCGCGCCGCCGACCGTGCCGACGGTCTCACCGCGGCCCATGCCTGAGCACGCGGACAGACCGAGGACGCCGGCAACCGCAGATACCGCAATCAAGGACTTCAACATGTGCACCTCCTTGGTTAAAAGTGTCGAGACGCGCCCGCGGCTCAGGTGCAGCCGCGCAGCAGGAAGATCACAAACAGGACGGGAATCGGCACCCCGAGTGCCCAAAGCAGGATGTAGCCCATCTTCCCTTCCTGTTGACGCCGCCACTGCTGCAACTTCTCCATACGAGCCTCCTAGGGCATTGATGTGCGATATGCAGCAAAGGCCGTGCCGCCGAATGGGTGGGTGATGTGAGGATTTCCACTACAGCGCCGATTCGACTAAAGTTTCGCCATGAAGCGAGAGGAGCTGGTCGACATTACCGCCACGCGTGCGGGCACGCCCGGCGGGCGCTTCATGCGCGAGTTCTGGATCGCCGTCCATCGCGGCGAAGACTTGCCGAAGGGCCAGGCGAAGCCGATCCGCATCATGAGCGATGACTACACGCTCTATCGCGGCGAATCGGGCCGCGCGCAAGTGTTCGACTATCGTTGCCCGCATCGCGGCGCGCAGCTTCATCTCGGCTGGGTGGAAGGCGATGCGCTGCGCTGCCTCTATCACGGCTGGAAATTCGACTGCCGCGGCCAATGCGTCGAGATGCCGGCCGAAGATGCGAACTTCGCGCGCAAGGTGCAGGTGAAAAGCTACCCGATGCGCGAGCACATGGGACTCGTGTTCGCCTACTTCGGCGAAGGTGAGCCGCCGGCGTGGCCGCCTTATCCGGCGCCGTCGCAGGAGGGGCTCATCCATTGCTGGAACGTGGAGACGGTTCCCTGCAATTGGCTGCAGTGCTACGAGAACACGGCGGACGAGGTGCACGTCGCCTTCGTGCATCGACCCGGCGGCTCGCATGCCAAGCTATCGCCGGATCTGCCCGTCATCACGGCCGAGGAGACCGAGTGGGGGATGATGCGCTACGGCACGCGCGCCGGCGGCCAGGTGCGGCAAACGCTCCATTACATGCCGAACGTCACGCGAGTCATCGTGCCGCCGCTCGCGGGCTTCGACGGCGTCGGCGGCTGGCAGGAGATCTACTTCAACTTCACGCCGATCGACGACGAAAACCACCTCTGGCTCATTACGAGCCATGCGAAGGTGGCAGGCGCCGAGGCGGAGCGCTTCCTCGAGAAGAAAGCCGAGTACCTCGAGCGCGTGCGCAAGGCGCCGAAAGTCATGGACCTCGTGCACGAGGTCTGGGCGGGACGCCGGCGGCTCGTCGACATCGAGCATCCCGAGCTCGCCATGGTGCAGGACGCGCCGTCCAGGCCGGCCAGGGACGGATCGCCGATCGCACGAACGAGCGTTTGGGGCGCTCGGATGCCGGCATCATCGCCTGGCGCAAGATCCTCGCGCGCGAGCTCGCGGCGATCGCCGAAGGCCGGCCGAGGAAGAAATGGCGCGTCGCACCCCCGGGGGTGGTGCCGACGCTCGGGTTCTAATGACAAACAGAAGAAGAAGGGAGAGCAACATGACGTTTTTCACTTTTACCGAACGAGTACTGATCCCCTCGGTCATCGCCATCATGCTCGTCGGCGGCATCGCGAGCCTGGTCCTCGGCTGCGCGCTGGTGCTAAACCATGGCGCCACGCTGCGCTTCATCACGCGCATGAACCGATGGGTATCGACGCGCGAGGCGTTCGCGTTGCTCGACGCGCCGATCAACGTCGAGCCCGCCGCGGGAGCGGGCGGGCGGCGGCCGCTCCTCGGCACTTTCCTGCTCCTCGCGGGCGCGCTCGCCGTCTACTTTCTCTTCGTTCGCCTGAATTTCCGACATGCCGCCCCCTTTGCACCGGGGATCGGCGTGCAGCGCTGGCTCATCTCCGGCGTGGCGCTCGAGACGATGAAATGGGTCCTTGTCACGGGATGCGCCTTTGCCGCGATCATCGGCGCAGTGATGCTGGCTGCGCCGCAACGCTTCCTCGCCATCGAGCGCCGGCTTAACGAGTGGCACTCGTCCGAGCCGCTCACCGCCGTGACCGAGAGGATGCGCACGCCGCTCGAACCTCGCGTCGAGGCCCACCCGCGCGCCACGGGCTTCATCATCGCCATCGCCTCGCTTGCCCTGACGCTCGCGATGGTGACGTTGCTCTTGACGCGCGGGCACTAAGAAGCGATCGGCCAAAACGAAGTTGGAGTTCACGTACACGGCTAAGAGAGGTGGAGCGCGCCGCGTACCAAGCGTAGGATCGCCGGCGTGTCAGCCCAAGAACAGCTGGCGATAATCCGTCGCATTTTCGTTGTCGCATGCCAGAAATTCGGCAGTGCAGCGCACTTCGCCGATTACCTCGAAATATCGCCCGCACTGTTGCGGCTATACCTGGAGGGCCGCACGATGCCGTCCGATGAGGTATTGCTAAAGGCGGTAGACCTCATCATTGATGAAATCGCGTTCATCGAACGCGAATTTTCAAAATCGGATTGGGACGCGGTTTTCTTCCGCCCCTGACCCGCTAGTCGCTCACAACTAGTTGTTTCCACGCATCCCCTTCCGCTTGCGCAGCTTGGGCGCGTAGCCTAGCGGGGATCATTGCCCCGGACTCCTTACAGTCAGCGTCAAAAAAAAAGGCGCCCGAAGGCGCCTTTTGACTGCTTAGGAAACCTCAGCTGCCGCCGCCTGCTGCCGCGGCGGTTTCCGTAGCGACCGTTTCCGGCGCGGCGGCTGGAATTTCCGCGAGCACCGGCTCCGCGGCCTGCGCCTTGCGGATGTTGTGGTACGCGAGGCCGGTGCCGGCCGGGATCAGGCGCCCGACGATCACGTTCTCCTTGAGGCCGCGCAACTCATCGCGCTTGCCCATGATCGCCGCTTCGGTCAGCACGCGGGTCGTCTCCTGGAAGGAGGCCGCCGAGATGAACGAATCGGTCGAGAGCGACGCCTTGGTGATGCCAAGGAGAATGTTGCGGTAGGTCGCGGCTTTCTTGTCGCCCTTCTCCGCCTTCTCGTTCTCCTCCAGCACCTCCGCGCGCTCGACCTGCTCACCCGGAATGAACGGCGTATCGCCCGGCTCTTCCACCTCGATGCGCCGGAGCATCTGCCGAACGATCACCTCGATGTGCTTGTCGTTGATCTTCACGCCCTGCAGGCGGTAGACGTCCTGCACCTCGTCGATGATGTAGCGCGCAAGCTCCTCGATTCCCAGCAGTCTCAGCAGGTCATGGGGATCGACCGGTCCATCGACAATCATCTCGCCCTTGTTCACCACCTGGCCGTCGTGCACGAGGAGGTGCTTGTCCTTGGCGATCAGGTACTCGTGCTCCTGCTTGTCGAGGTCGGTGATCACCAGGCGCTGCTTGCCCTTCGTATCCTTGCCGAAGGACACCGTGCCGGTGACCTCTGCCAGCATGCCCGCGTCCTTCGGCGAGCGCGCCTCGAAGAGCTCGGCGACCCGCGGCAGACCGCCCGTGATGTCGCGCGTCTTCGATACCTCTTGCGGTATCCGGGCGAGGACATCGCCCACCTGCACCTGCTGACCATCGCGCACGGCGATCACCGCGCCGACCGGGAAGCTGATGTTCACGGCGTGGTCGGTGCCGGCAATGCGCACTTCCTCGCCGCTCTCGTTGATCAGCTTCACTGACGGGCGCTGGCCCTTCGCCGCAGCCGTCGTTCGGCGCTTGGCGTCGATCACGACGAGGGTCGAGAGACCGGTGACGTCGTCGATCTGCTTCGCGACCGTGACGCCTTCCTCGACGTGCTCGAACTTCACCGTGCCGGCGTACTCGGTGATGATCGGGCGATGGTGCGGGTCCCAGTTGGCGAGCTGCTTGCCCGCGCGCACCGTATCGCCGTCGGCCACCGACAGCAGGGCGCCGTAGGGCACCTTGTGGCGCTCGCGCTCGCGGCCGTTGTCGTCGGTGATGATCACCTCGCCCGAGCGCGAGATGACGATCTTCTCGCCCTTGGCGTTCGAGAGGTAACGCATGGTGGCGGTAAAGCGCACCGTGCCGGAGGATTTCGCCTCCACATGGCTCTGCACCGCGGTCCGCGAAGCAGCGCCGCCGATGTGGAAGGTCCGCATCGTGAGCTGCGTGCCCGGCTCGCCGATCGACTGCGCGGCAATGACGCCGATCGCCTCGCCGACGTTCACCGGGGAGCCGCGACCGAGGTCGCGGCCGTAGCACTTCGAGCAGACGCCCCAGCGGGTCTCGCAGGTAAGCGCGGTACGCACCTTCACCTCGTCGATGCCGAGGTTGTCGATCATCTCGACCGCCCCTTCGTCGAGCAGCGTCGCCGCCGGATAGAGCACATCCTGGGTCTCCGGATGCAAGAGGTCGTTCGTCAGCACGCGGCCGAGGATGCGTTCCTTCAGTGCCTCGACCACCTCGCCGCCTTCGACCAGGGCCTTCATCGCGAAGCCGTTCTGCGTGCCGCAATCGTCTTCGGTGACGACCAAGTCCTGCGTCACGTCGACCAGGCGCCGCGTCAGGTAGCCCGAATTGGCGGTCTTCAGCGCCGTGTCGGCCAAGCCCTTGCGGGCGCCGTGCGTCGAAATGAAGTACTGCAGCACGTTCAGGCCCTCACGGAAGTTCGCCGTGATCGGCGTCTCGAT
>JBHELS010000226.1:0-4574 GCA_046263015.1 Burkholderiales bacterium
GAACGCAGGCCTCGAGCGGCGCAATAGCGGCTTCGCCGCCGACGTGCGCGACCTGAAGACGGGCACCGACGCGATCGAGGAGCGGGCGCGCTACGAGCTCGGCATGACGCGCCCGGACGAGGTGTTCTTCCAGTACGCCGACGAAAGTCGCAGTCAGAGGTCTATCCCGGCCGCAGATGCCCGATGACACGGACCTGGACCGGGCACGCATACGAGCTGCGGCACGTTCTGGCCTGCTAAGACCCTAATTGCACCAGGGCGAGTTGTACGGGAACGGGGGCCCGGCCTGCGGCGCCTGCGGGTTGAGAAAGTCGGCCGGCACTCCGCCGGTCGTGCCGCACGCAGAGAGCGCGAGCAGCAATGCGATTGCGAGGGTTCTGGACATGAGCGCTCCTTTGTAGCGCGAACACACCGCCGCGCGAATAAATCCCCGCCGGCTACCTAATTTCGCTCTCAACTTGGCGGCGGAGCGAGCGCCGGGATGGAGCAGAGGGTCAGCGTCCGCGCGCATGGTCTTATACTAGGGAGACAGGAGGCGCGTCGTATGAAACTTTCTCCGCAGCAGCTCGACCAGTTCGACCGCGACGGCTATCTGTTCTTCCCGAGTCTGTTCTCGCCGGGCGAGATCAAGACCTTGACCGACGAGGTGCCATCGCTCTACGCCCAGCGCCGGCCCGAGAACGTGCGCGAGAGGACGGGCGATGTGGTGCGCACCAACTTTGCCGCGCACATGTACAGCCTTCCCTTCGCGAAGCTCGCGCGCCATCCGCGCATGGTCGAGCCGATCAAGCGGCTTTTCGGCGAAGACGTGTACATGCATCAGTTCAAGATCAACGGCAAGGCGGCCTTCGACGGGGATGTCTGGCAATGGCATCAGGACTACGGCACGTGGCGCGCCGACGATCAAATGCCTGAGGCGCGCGCCATGAACGTCGCGATCTTTCTCGACGAGGTGAACGAGTTCAATGGGCCGCTGATGTTCATCCCGGGCAGCCACAAGCTGGGCGTCCTCGACGCCGAGCACGACACCGGGACGACCAGCTACCCACTTTGGGTGATCAACCACGACACGATCGCGAAGCTCGTCGAGCGGGGCGGCATCGTGGCGCCGAAAGGGCCCGCGGGCTCGATGATCCTGTTCCACGGCTGCCTCGTGCATGCGTCCACCTCGAACCTTTCGCCGTGGAACCGCGTGAGCGTGTATCTCTCGCTCTGCGCGGTGTCCAACCATATCCGGCGCTTCAAGCGTCCGGGTTACATCGCGCACCGCGATTTCACGCCGATTGCGTGCCTGCCCGATGATTGCCTGCTCAAGCACTACGACGTGCCGCTGCCGTGGAAAGACGGCACGCCGCCCGAGGAGCTTCAGGGCGTGCTGAAAGCGGCGTAATTGGTGACAGTCACCATTTTTCTATGAACCTTTACGCCAAGCTCCAGGAGCGCAAAGAGAACCCGCTGCGCCTCGGCTTGATCGGCGCCGGCAAATTCGCGGCGATGTATCTCGCGCAGGTGCCGAAGACGCCGGGCATTCATCTCGTCGGCATCGCCGACCTCGCGCCCGCGAACGCCAAGGTGAATCTCGAGCGCGTCGGCTGGAAGCCGCCGGTGTTCTCCGCGCCGAGCCTCGATGCGGCGCTCAAGTACCACACGACGCACCTCGGCGATGACTGGCGCTCGCTCGTTTCGCATCCGGAGATCGACATCATCATCGAGGCGACCGGCAATCCGATGGCGGCGGTCGAGCACGCGCTCGTTGCCTTCGAGCACGGCAAGCACGTCGTGATGGTGACCGTCGAGGCGGACGCCTTTTGCGGGCCCCTTCTCGCGCAGAAAGCGGCCGCGGCCGATGTCATCTACAGCCTCGCGTACGGTGATCAACCCGCGCTCATCTGCGATCTCGTGGACTGGGCGCGCGCCGCCGGCTTTCCGGTCGTCGCGGCCGGCCGTGGACACAAATGGCTGCCGCATTACGCGCAGTCGACGCCGGAGACCGTGTGGGGGTTTTATGGCCTCACGCCCGAGCAGGCGAAGATCGGCGGTCTCAATCCGAAAATGTTCAACTCGTTCCTCGATGGCTCGAAGCCGGCGATCGAGACGACGGCGGTGTGCAACGCGACCGGCCTCACGCCCGCGCCCGAAGGACTGCTCTATCCCGCAGGCGCAGTGGACGAGATCCCGGCGCTCATGCGCCCGCGCAGCGAAGGCGGCACGCTGCACCACAAAGGCCAGGTGGAGGTGATCTCTTCCTTGCGCGCGGACGGCACGCCGATCCCCTACGACATCCGCTTCGGCGTCTTCGTCGTCTTCGAAGGGGAGACCGAATATATCCAGCGATGCTTCAGCGAATACGGCGTGAAGACCGATCCTTCGGGGCGCTACGCCTGCCTGTACAAGCGCTGGCATCTCATCGGACTCGAGGTCGGCATCTCGGTCGCCTCGGTCGGTTTGCGCGGCGAGCCTACCGGTTCGGCGACCAGCTGGCGCGCCGACGCGGTTGCCGTTGCGAAGAAGAATCTCGCGAGCGGCGAGCTCCTGGATGGAGAAGGCGGCACCACGGTGGTGGGGCGGCTCATGCCGGCCGCCGACTCGGCGGCGCAAGGCTGCCTGCCGCTCGGACTCGCGCACGGGTGGAAGCTTCTTCGGCCCGTCGCGGCCGGCCAGCCGGTGCGCTGGGACGACGTCGCCGTGGATCAAAACCACACCGCGGTGCGACTTCGCCGGGAGATGGAAGCGGCGTTCGCGCCGCCGCTACGGAGCGCCGCCTAAGCGCTACGCGTACTCGATGCGGACGTTCGCCAGGTAGTCGGCGTAGTCGACGACAAGTTCTGCGAGCGTGGCGGCATCGCCTGTCCGCGCACAGTCCTCGATGCGCCGGCCGAGCGTGGTGACATAGTCAAAGCCGTACGAGCCGCCGACGCCGCGCATGCAGTGCGCGAGGTCGCGAACCTTCTGCAAATCGTTCGCGGCGAGCGCCTGGCGCAGGCTTTCGAGCTCGTTCCTGCGGTTTCGCAGGAATCCTGGCACCAGATCGAGGAGGCGCTTCGACACAAGCGCCTGATACTTGTCGAGCGGATGGCGCACGCGTGGCATTTCGCCCGAGCCACGCACTTTTGCAAAGGAACCCGATCACGGCGCGCATTGCGCCCGCGGCCGAGCGCCGCCGATGCGTGCTATTTGCCCGACTGGAACACTTCTTTCGCGCAGCGGAACGCGACCACGGCAGCCGGCACGCCGCAGTAGATCGCTGTCTGCAAGAGCACCTCCTTGATCTCCTCCTTGCTCAGGCCGTTATTCAGCGCGCCGCGCAGATGCAGCTTGAGCTCGTGCTCCTTGCCGAGCGCGGTCAGCATGCCGAGATTCAACACCGAGCGCATCTTTCGCGAGAGGCCGGGGCGGTTCCAGACATCGTTCCAGCAATACGTGTTGAGAAGCTCGGTGAACTCGCGGTTGAAGTCGTCGACGCCCGCCATCGACTTCTCCACCCACTCGCGCCCGAGGACCTCCGTGCGCGTCTTGAGGCCTGAATCGTAGCGCTCCTTGTGCGGCCGCTTGTCCATTTCCATCGAATCTCTCCTCGTTGCGTTTAGATGAATGAGGGGAGCCACTATACTTTCTCCGTGAGCCAAAGATTGCAGGCGCGAGTCGCGATCGTCACCGGCGGCGGCCACGGCATCGGCAAGGCCTACGCGCGGCGGCTCGCCGAGGAGGGCGCCTGCGTGGTGATCGCGGAGCTCGACGGTCCCGCGGCCGAGCGGGCGGCGGCCGAGATCGGTCCCGCGGCGCTCGCGGTGCGCACCGACGTGGCCGAGGAGGCGAGCGTCCAGAACATGGCGCGCCGGGCGCTCGAGCGCTTCGGACGCATCGACGTCCTGGTGAACAACGCCGCCATCTTCGCCACCGTGCCGATGTCGCGCGCGCCGTTCGACCAGATCGACCCTGCGGAATGGGACCGCATGATGGCGGTGAACCTGCGCGGCGCGTGGCTCGCGAGCCGGGCGGTCATTCCGCAGATGCGCGAGCAGCGCTACGGAAAGATCATCAACATCAGCTCGAGCACCGCCCTCAAGGGCTCGGCCTCGCGCATCCATTACGTGACTTCCAAAGCGGGCATCATTGGCTTTACCAAGACGCTCGCGATGGAGGTCGGCAAGGACAACATCTGCGTCAACTGCGTTGCGCCCGGCAGCACGCTCTCCGAGGAGAATGCCGACGAGGCGCTGGTGAAGTACCGCCAGGCGGCGGCCGCCACGCGCGCGCTCGCGCGCCTGCAGCGGCCGGAGGATCTGGTCGGCGCAGTCGCCTTTTTCGCCTCGTCCGACAGCGACTTCATCACCGGCCAGACGCTCGTGGTCGACGGCGGCGCCTGCATGCATTGATCTTCTTATGGAACGAATGACCTACGACATCGATCCGGAATGGGTGCACGTGCAGTACGCCGAGCGCGCGCAGTTCACCGAGGTCTACGGCTTCTCGGGCTCGCAGGGCATGGTGAATTGCGAGGGCCTGCGTTACGTGCCGAAGGGCAAGCCCTCGAAGACGCTCGCGGTCTATATGCATCCGTCCTCGACGCTGCA
>JBHELS010000227.1:0-3915 GCA_046263015.1 Burkholderiales bacterium
CCGCCGCCAATAAAAACCGAACGAGCGCCTTACGCGGCGTGACGCCGACCAGCCGAATGCGCCAGGCGCGCATCGCAAGCGTTTGCCCGCCGCGCAGCCAGCACCAGAGAAAGTAAGCGGCGAGGACCGCGAGGATGAAAAGCTGGAGTTCTGTGCGCAGCGCTCCTGAGGTGGCATCGCGGGCTCCGCTCGCGAAGAAAAATATCCAGGCGGCGAAGAAAGCGACCGCGAATATCAGGAACGCCTCGTAGAGCATCGCGGCCAGCCGGCGCGCGAGGCCCGGCGTTACGGCGCGCGCTTGGGCCGCCGGGGTTCGCTCGACGAGGGTGGCGCCAGGTTCTCGCGCTCCTGGGGTGGTAGCGCCTGGTACTCGGCCCACTGCTCGCGCAGGCTCTTCTTTTCCGGGCGCGGGCTCTTCGCGAGGCGCTTGTAGTTTTCCCGCGCCTGGCGCCGTTGCTCGGGGCTGAGATTCGCCCAGAGCTGCATGCGCCGCTGCACCCGCTCCTGCTCGAGCTCCTTCATCTTCGGGTAGCGTTTGGCGATGTGCAGCCACTTCTGGCGGCGCTCGACTTCAAGCGCGTCCCAGTCGCTTTTTAGCGGCGCGAGAATCTGCTGCTGCTGCGCCGTCAGCTCGGCCCACGCCGGACGCACGTTCTTCTTCGGAGCCTTCGCGGCTTTTTTCGCCGGCGCCGCCGGCGCCGGCTGTGTCGGCCCGGGCTGTGCGGCGGCCGCCGCCGCCATGGCGAGTGCCACGAGCAGCGCCCATAGGCGCGCCATCACTCTTCCGCCGCGCGTTTCTTGAGCCAGTTCTGGAAGCCGCGATCGAGGTACGCGTCGATCGGCAGATCGTCGGTCAGGAGCTGCGTATCGATCTCGACCACCTCGGCGAGCCGCTGACTTTCCTGCCAGCGATAGATGCCGAATACCGCTACGACGAGCATCAACCCCGGCAGCAGCACGCGCCCGGAAAGCGCGCCCCAGCCCCAGCCGTTGCCCAGCAGGTTGTCCGCCCAGACGAGCACCGAGGCCCGCTCGGCCCGCCGGCGCTCGAGCGCGGCCTCGCGCGCGCGGCTAAGCTTCTGCGCCGTCTGCGGCGGCAGGGCCCGCGTACCCTGGTTCAGGATCTGGCGGATGCGGCTTGCGAATTGAAGTTCGTTCATGGCGTTTTTTTGGACGTGCTCATAGGGTAACTCCGCGCGCTCTCAACGCCTGTGCCAAAGCATGCGTTGCCCGGGAGCAGTGCGTTTTCACGCTGCCCTCCGAGCAACCCATGACGCGCGCCGTCTGAGCGACGTCCAATTCCTCCCAGTAACGCATGAGGAAAGCCTCGCGTTGACGCGCGGGCAGCTTGGAGAGCTCTTGCTCAATGATTTCAAGCACTTGGCTTTGCTCAAGGGTGGCGCCCGGCGCGGGCGCGACCTCCTGCTCGTCGCTTGCCTCGTAGGTCTCAAGGGGGTCCTGATCGTCGTCCTCGCCGCGGCCCGGGGAAAGCGACGAAAGAAGCGTGGTCCACAGCGACCGCACCTTTTGCCGGCGGTAATAGTCGCGAATCGCGTTCTGCACGATGCGATGGAAAAGCATCGGCAGCTCGGCCGCCGGCCGATCGCCGTACTTCTCGGCAAGGCGGAGCATTGCATCCTGGACGAGATCGAGCGCGGCTTGCTCGTCACGCACGGCGAACACCGCCTGCTTGAACGCGCGGCGCTCGACGCTTTCGAGAAACGCCGAAAGCTCGCTTCGCGATGCCAGACGGACCCTTCCCAGGGGCGATGTTGAGCGCGCGATGTTACCATCATGGTTTCTAAGGCTTTTCCGCCCGCCATGGACCGAGTGAAGACCAGCGCCCTCTCGGGCGCCGAGATCGTTGTTCGCTGCCTCCAGGAAGAGGGCGTCGACGTCGTCTTCGGCTATCCCGGCGGCGCGGTTCTTTTCATCTACGACGAGCTCTTCAAGCAAGACAAGGTGAAGCACGTGCTCGTGCGGCACGAGCAGGGCGCAGTGCACGCAGCCGACGGCTATTCGCGTTCATCGAAAAAGGTGGGCGTCGCGCTCGTCACCTCGGGTCCGGGCGTCACTAACGCGGTGACCGGCATTGCGACGGCGTACATGGATTCCATCCCGCTCGTCGTGATCACGGGTCAGGTGCCCACCAAGGCGATTGGCCTCGATGCCTTCCAGGAATGCGACACCGTCGGCATCACGCGGCCGATCGTCAAGCACAACATGCTCGTCAAGGATGTGCGCGAGCTCGCGAGCGCCTTCAAGAAAGCGTTTCACATTGCCGCCACCGGCCGTCCGGGACCCGTGGTGGTCGACATCCCGAAGGACGTGACGCAGGCGGTGTGCGAGTTCGACTATCCGGAAACGGTTGCCATGCGCTCGTACAACCCGGTGAAGAAGGGTCACGCCGGGCAGATCCGCAAGGCGGTGCAGCTTCTCCTCGAAGCGAAGCGCCCGCTCATTTACACGGGCGGCGGCGTCATCCTTTCGGATTCGTCGTCGCTGCTACGCGAGCTCGTCAGGCTCACCGGCTTTCCTTGCACCAACACCCTGATGGGGCTCGGCGCCTACCCGGGCACCGATCGGCAATTCCTCGGCATGCTCGGCATGCACGGCACGTACGAGGCGAACATGGCCATGCAGCACTGCGATGTGCTGCTCGCGATCGGCGCGCGCTTCGACGATCGCGTGATCGGCGATCCGGCCAACTTCGCGCAGAACCCGCGCAAGATCGTGCACATCGACATTGATCCGTCGTCGATCTCAAAGCGCGTGAAAGTCGATGTGCCGATCGTCGGCAACATCCCCGACGTGCTCGACGACCTGCTCAAGCTCCTGAAGGACGCCAAGCAGCCCGAGATCCACGCGTGGTGGAAGCAGATCGGCGACTGGCGCGCGCGCAATTGCCTCAAGTACGACCGCAGCTCGAAGATCATCAAGCCGCAGTTCGTGCTCGAGAAGCTCTACGAGATAACCGGCGGCCAGGCGTTCGTCACCTCCGATGTCGGCCAGCACCAGATGTGGGCCGCCCAGTTCTACAAGTTCGACGAGCCGCGCCGCTGGATCAACTCAGGTGGCCTCGGCACCATGGGCTTCGGCCTGCCGGCGGCGATGGGTGTGCAGCTCGCGAACCCCGGCGCGACGGTGGCCTGCGTCACCGGCGAATCCTCGATCCAGATGTGCCTGCAGGAGCTTTCCACCTGCAAGCAGTACCGGATTCCGATCAAGGTCGTGAATCTCAACAACAAGTACATGGGCATGGTGCGCCAGTGGCAGCAGTTCTTCCACGGCAACCGCTACTCCGAGTCCTACATGGACGCGCTGCCCGACTTCGTGCGGCTTGCCGAGGCCTATGGCCATCGCGGCGTGCTCGTGGAGAAGCCGGCCGACGTCGAGCCCGCGCTGCGCGACGCGTTCGCCCGCAAGAACGAGCTCGTGTTCCTCGACTTCATCACCGATCAGACGGAGAACGTCTACCCGATGATCCCGGGCGGCAAGGGCATCACCGAGATCATCCTGTCCGAAGAGCTCTGAGCAGACCGCCGTGTCTGCGACTTCCTAGTTATGCGCCATATCATCTCCATCCTCGTGGAGAACGAGGCTGGCGCGCTCTCTCGCATCGCCGGGCTCTTCTCGGCGCGGGGCTACAACATCGAGTCGCTCACGGTGGCGCCGACGGAGGACGCCTCCATGTCGCGCATGACCATCGTCACGAGCGGCTCGGACGATGTCGTCGAGCAGATCACCAAGCAATTGAATAAGCTCATCGACGTGGTGAAGGTGGTGGATCTTTCCGAGGCCGAGCACATCGAGCGCGAGCTGATGCTGATCAAGGTGCGCGCCGGGCAGAAGGAGCGCGAGGATATGAAGCGCATGGCGGACATATTCCGCGGGCGGATCATCGACGTCTCGGAC
>JBHELS010000228.1:0-3181 GCA_046263015.1 Burkholderiales bacterium
GGCGTGCCGTTTTTCTACGAGCAGGGGGGCGAACGCTTCGGCTTCGGCCCGCCGGAATTCCAGCACGAGATGCTCGTCAAACTGGAAGCAGGTGAAAGGTTGTGGTGATGGACACCAAAGTCAAACCCGCGCAGAAGCCGCTCGCCCAGGCCGCCGGCACCGAGTCGCACTATCACAGCAAAAAGGACCGTGTCTTCGTGCGCGGCATCCAGGGGCAGTACAGCCTGAAGGATGAGCTCAAGCGTTTACGCTCCATGCCGCGCGTGCGGAAGGGTAAGGAGCTCAAGTTCGTCGACGGCCCGCAGACCTACAGCCGTCATTACGTCGAGCCGAAGGACGGCATCAGCCAGATGTTCCACCTGCATCTCGAGGAGTACGCGCCCGGCGCCAAATCGCAGAAGCATGGGCACGTGAATGAAGCGGCCTTCTACATTCTCGACGGCGTCGGCTACGAGATCCATGACGGCGTGCGCTACGACTGGAAAGCGGGCGACGTGGCGATCGTGCACAACAACTGCGTGCATCAGCACTTCAACGCGAGCCCGGACAAGCCGGCACGCGCGCTCGTCATCAAGACGAAACCGATGTACATGTTCATGAACATGCTCTTCCAGCAGCTCGTCGAGCCGCGGCCGACGACGCCTGCGCCGGGCGCCGAGGGCTACCAGGTGCGCGAGGCCGAGCAAGACGCAAACCACGAGGAGTGACGATGGCCTGGGACGAATCCAAAGCGTGGCGCAAAGGCACGCAGAACAAGAAGCTCTATCAGGCGCTCCTCGATGACGCCGCCACCGCGCCGGCGCGCAACGCCAAGCGAAAGAAAATCGTTCATCCGGAAGACATGCCGTGGGAGATGTCGCGTCAGGGCCTCCTCAAGCACCTGATCAACGAGGGCATGAGCACGCGCATGGAGACGGTCGATGCGTACATGGAGATCATTCCGCCGAATAGCCGCTCGGGCAAGCATCGCCACCTCGCGGAGGAATGCGTTTACGTGCTCGAGGGCCGCGGCTACGACCTGCACCAGGACTGCGACGTCGAGATCACCGACACGTATCACTGGAAGCCGCAGGCCGAGGTGAAGCGTTACGAGTGGGAGGCGGGCGATGTGATCTACATTCCGCCCAACACCATTCACCAGCACTTCAACGCCGATCCGCAGAAGCCGGTGCGCCTGATCAGCGCCACCAACCGGATCTACAAGGCCTGCGGGCTAAACGATCTCGAGCAGATCGAAGACTGCCCGGAGTACGACCCGAACGTCGTGCTGACGGCGGAGCTGATCGAGCAGTACCTGAAGGGGAAGACAAAGGTGGTCGCTTGAGTTCAGTCCTCGCGGCGCAAGCCGCGCCGCGGCACGCGTGGCGCGAGCTCTGGCTCATCACCACCGGCCACGGCCTGACGCACTGGTATCCCGCGACCTTCTATCTGCTCCTGCCGCTCATCGGCAACGAGCTCGGTCTCTCGTACAGCCAGATCGGGCTCATCATGACCTGCCAGTACATCGCCTCGGCGGTGGCCAACATTCCCGGCGGCGTGCTCGTCGATACGGTGGGCCGCAAGGGGCTGCTGATGGCGGTGTCGCTTTTCTGGGTCGGCTTCCCCTACCTGTTGATCGGCTTTACGCACAGCTACGCCATGCTTCTCATCTGCGTGGCGCTGGTCGGTTTCGGCAACAGCCTCTGGCACCCCACCGCGATACCGACCCTCGGCAGCCGCTATCCGGAGCGCAAGGGACTGGTGCTGTCACTGCACGGCATGGGCGGCAATGTCGGCGACGCGCTCGCGCCGCTCGCGATCGGCGCGGCACTCGCCGTCTTCTCCTGGCGCCAGGTGGTGGTGCTGAATGTCGCGCCGGGGCTGATCGTCGCACTTCTGATGTTCGCGTTCCTCGGCACGATCCAGCTGGGCGCGAAGAAGGCGCATGGCGAGACGCAATCGCTCGCGCAATACATGCAAGGCCTGCGCGAGCTCCTGCGGAACCGCTCGGTAGTGCTGCTCTCGGTCGGCTCGTCCTTCCGCACAATGACGCAGTCGGCACTGCTCACATTCCTGCCGCTTTATCTCGCGCATGAGATGGGCTATTCGACGGCCATCGTCGGCGCCTGCCTCTTTGCGCTACAGGCGGCGGGCTTCGCCGCGGCGCCGGTGGCGGGGCATCTCTCGGACCGCATGGGTCGCAAGCACATCATGATGGCGAGCATGGCGATGACCGCGGTCGTGCTCGTCGGCATGGCGTTCGCCGGAAGAACGCCCGCGTTCATCGCGCTCATTGCCGTTCTCGGCTTCTTCCTTTACGCCACGCGACCGGTGCTGCAGGCGTGGCTCCTCGAGACGACGCCGAAGCACATGGGCGGCTCGAGCATCGGCGTGCTCTTCGGCGCGCAAGCCGTCGGCGCCGCGCTCGGGCCCTGGATCGCGGGCCTGATCGCGGATCGCCACGGCCTCGGCGCGACGTTTTACTTTCTCGCCGGGACGATCGTCATCGCCAATCTCTTCGTCATCTGGATGCCGAAGACGCCAGCCGACGCGGTGCGCGCATGAGGCGCGCGCTTGCCGTTTGTGCGTTGGTAGTCGCGGCGACGCCCGCGCTCGCGCTCGAGGCGACCGTCATCCGTCCGACCTCGATCATTGCCCAGGAGTGGCCGTACTACGTCCTCCTCGACGGGCGCGTGATCACTGACGTTCGCAGCGGCGAGCGCACGCGCGTCGCCGTGCCGCCCGGGACCCGCTCGCTTGCGATCCAGTGTCCGAAGGCGATCGGCGGTTATGCCGAAAGCCGGGTCGATTACAACTTCGAGGCGAACCCGCGGGCGAGCTTCGTCATCACGCCGCAGTCCGACTGCGTGAAGATCGAAGCGCTCGATGAGAAAAGCGCCATGCCGTATCTCAACCGCACGCGCCCACGGCCGGCGGACCGCCTGGTCGAATACGATCGCCCGCGCGAAGTGATCGGGCCGACGGTCAGCGCGCCGAGTGCGAGCGCTCCGCCGACAGCCGCCGTGCCATCCGTATCCCCTCCATCGCCGGCGCCCGAGGCCACGGCGGCGGTGGCGGCGGCGACACAGGCGTGGATCGATGCCTTCAATGCGCGCGACGCCGCGCGGCTTGCGTCGCTCTACGATACCGACGCGGTGCTTGCGGACACGAACGAACCGCGCTCACGCACCGGCTCGGCCGC
>JBHELS010000229.1:0-2704 GCA_046263015.1 Burkholderiales bacterium
GGCAGGTGTAATCGACCACCCTGATCTCGCCGCGCTCCGCCGCTTCGGTAAAGCGCGGTGCGAGGCCCGCTTCGCCAAGCGAGACGGCGCTCGAATGAATTTCCTCGACGCAGCCCGCGCCGATGAGGAGGTCGGCGGCGAAGCCGAGCACCGGGACGCCGAGGAGCCGCAGCTTCTTGGCGCGCCGGCGAATAAGAGCACGTACCGCTTCCATTGCCGCAAGCGAATAGTCGGGGGCGAGCGCGACCAAGGCACCGTCCGAAATCTGCGCAACGAGCGTATCGACGTCGCTCAGGCGGCGGCCCCGCTCTGCGTCCCGCCGACCGTCAGGCCCTCGATCTTGAGGGTCGGCTGCCCGACGCCGACCGGAACGCTTTGGCCTTCCTTGCCGCAGGTGCCGATGCCCGAGTCGAGCGCAAGATCATTGCCGATCATCGAGATACGCGTGAGCGCGTCGGGACCGTTGCCGATCAGTGTCGCGCCCTTGACCGGGTGGGTGACCTTGCCGTCCTCGATGAGGTACGCCTCGGCCGCGGAAAAGACGAACTTGCCGTTCGTGATGTCGACCTGCCCGCCGCCGAAGTTCGTCGCGTAGAGGCCGCGCTTCACGCTGCGAATGATTTCCTGCGGGTCGTGCGGACCGGCGAGCATGTAGGTGTTGGTCATGCGCGGCATCGTCAGGTGCGCGAAGGACTCGCGGCGCGCGTTGCCGGTGAGCGGCATCTTCATGAGGCGCGCGTTCAGCGTGTCCTGCATATAGCCGCGCAGCACCCCATCTTCGATGAGCACGTTGCGCTGGGTAGGCGTGCCCTCATCGTCGATGGTGAGCGAGCCCCGGCGACCGGGCAACGTGCCGTCGTCCACCACCGTCACCCCGGGCGAGGCAACGCGCTGACCGAGCCGGCCGGTGAAAGCAGAGCTGCCCTTACGGTTGAAGTCGCCTTCGAGCCCATGGCCCACCGCCTCGTGCAGCAGAACGCCCGGCCAGCCGGGGCCGAGCACCACCGTCATGGTGCCGGCGGGCGCCGGCCGCGCTTCAAGGTTCACCAATGCCTGGGATACCGCCTGCTCGGCGTATTGATCGAGCACTTCATCGGTGAAGTGGGAGAAATCGGTGCGACCGCCGCCGCCCGCGCTGCCGGCTTCGCGGCGGCCGTTCGCCTCGGCGATTACCTGCACCGAGACACGCACGAGCGGGCGCACGTCGGCGGCGAGCTGTCCGTCGGCCCGCGCGATCAGCACCACCTCGTATTCGCCGCCCAAGCTCGCCATCACCTGGGTGATGCGCGGATCGCGCGCGCGGCATTTGCGCTCGAGCTTCTCGAGGAGCGCGACTTTCTCTTCCGAGGGCAGCGACGCGATCGGGTCCACGGCCGCGTAAAGCGGCACGGGAAGCTTGCGCGAGCCCGCCTTCACAACGCGCGCCTGCCCAGCCGCGGCGATCGCCCGCGTCGACTTGGCGGCGTCCTCGAGCGCATCGAAGCTGATCTCGTCGGAATAGGCGAAGGCGGTTTTCTCGCCCGAGACGGCGCGCACGCCCACCCCCTGCTCGATATTGAAGCTGCCCGATTTGACGATGCCCTCTTCGAGACTCCAGCCTTCGGAGCGCGCGTATTGAAAGTAAAGGTCGGCGTAATCCACGCGGCGCGCGGCGAGGGTGCCGAAGATGCGCTCGAGTTTTCCGGGCGCGAGCTCGAAAGGCGCGAGCAATGTGTTGGTGGCCGTCTCCAGAATCAATTCGTTCTCCTGTTGGCGTTCGCCGGCAAGGCGGCGCGCACTTCGCTCATGCGATCGGCATCCATTTCGGCGAGCACCACGCCCTCGCCCTCGGCGCGCATGGCGAGGATCTCGCCCCATGGATCGATGATCATCGTGTGACCGTAGGTGCGCCGGCCGCCCGCATGACGGCCGCCTTGCGCAGGCGCCATCACGTACGCTTGATTTTCAATCGCTCGCGCGCGCAACAGCGTTTCCCAATGGGCGGCTCCCGTCGGCACGGTGAACGCCGAAGGCACGAACATCGCATTGAAGGCGCCGAGCGCCCGATAGAGCTCCGGGAAGCGCACATCGTAGCAAACGGAAAGCGCGAGCCGCCCGAAGGGGCTCTCGAGTGCGACCGTCCGATCGCCCGCTTCGATGGTGCGCGCCTCGTCGTAGCGCTCATCGCCGGAGGCAAAACGAAAGAGATGCATCTTGTCGTAACGGGCGACGCGCCGGCCGCTCTCGTCGTACACGAGGCAGGCGCTGCGGATGCGCGACCGATCGGTGCAGGCGATCGGCGCCGTGCCGCCGACGAGCCAAATGCGATGCTCGCGCGCGGCGCCGGATAGGAAATCCTGGATCGGGCCGCGGCCCTCGGGTTCAGCGAGCGCCACCTTGTCGGACTCGTGGCGGCCGATGCAATAGAAGTTCTCCGGCAGGGCGACAAGACGCGCCCCGGCGAGCGCCGCCGCGGCGATCAGCCGGCCCGCGGCCTCCAGATTGGGACCGAGCTCCGGCGCGGACACCATCTGCACTGCCGCGACCCGTGTCGTGGTCACGGCGTCACGGTCTCGGTGGGCGCGGGCGTGGTGGCCACGGCACGCTTGATGACCTTCGGATCGCTCCAGCTGCCACTCACGTCGAACTCGTAGGCGAAAAGCTGGCCGAGCGGGTTCTTCAGGACGTGCTGCGCGAGCGCCGCCGCGACGCCGGCGAACGGGTT
>JBHELS010000230.1:0-10155 GCA_046263015.1 Burkholderiales bacterium
GGCGCTTACAACATGCACGGCTCGCTTCTGCCGAAGTATCGGGGCCGCGCGCCCGTCAATTGGGCGGTGCTGCACGGTGAGACCGAGACCGGCGCGACGCTGCACGAGATGGTGGCGAAGCCCGACGCCGGGCGCATCGTCAATCAGGAGCGCGTGCTGATCGGGCCGGACGACACCGCCGCCGAGGTCTTCGCGCGCGTGACCCAGGCGGCCGAAATCGTGATGCGCCGGAGCATCCGGCCGCTCCTCGACGGCACGGCGCGCCTCTGGCCGAACGACCTCGCGAAGGGCAGCTATTACGGCGGCCGGCGGCCGGAAGACGGCCGCATCGACTGGACGAAGGGCGCACGCGAGATCCACAACCTCGTGCGCGCGGTCGCGCCGCCCTATCCCGGCGCGTTCTGCGAACGGCTGAAGATCCATCGCACGCAGATCACCGAGCGAGCCGCGCCCGGCCGGGCGCTCGGTCCTTACCGCGAGCAAGGCGAATGGTTCGCGCTCTGCGGCGATGGTAAAGTCCTGCGCCTTCTCGAAGTCGAAGAAAGAATATGAAGCGCGTCCTCATTCTCGGCGTCAACGGCTTCATCGGCCATCACCTCTCGCAGCGCATCCTCGCGACCACGGACTGGGACGTCTACGGCATGGATATGCAGAGCGATCGCATCGAGGATCTGCTCGAGGAGCCGCGCTTCCATTTCTTCGAGGGCGACATCACCATCAACCGCGAGTGGATCGAGTACCACATCCGCAAATGCGACACGGTGCTGCCGCTCGTCGCGATTGCGACGCCCGCGACCTATGTGAAGGAGCCGCTGCGCGTATTCGAGCTCGACTTCGAGGCGAATCTGCCGATCGTGCGCGCCTGCGTGCGGCACAAGAAGCGGCTCGTCTTTCCCTCCACCTCGGAGGTCTACGGCATGTCGCCCGATCGGCGGTTCGACCCCGAAAGCTCGCCGTTGGTCTACGGGCCGATCAACCGCCAGCGCTGGATCTATGCCTGCTCGAAGCAGCTCATGGATCGCGTCATCTGGGCCTACGGCGACAAGGAGGGCCTCGACTTCACGCTTTTTCGGCCGTTCAACTGGATCGGCGCCGGACTCGATTCGCTCGCGACACCGAAGGAAGGAAGCTCGCGCGTGGTGACGCAGTTCTTCGGCCACATCGTGCGCGGCGAGCGCATCCAGCTCGTCGACGGCGGCCGGCAAAAGCGCGCCTTCACCTACATTGCCGACGGCATCGATGCGTTGATGTCGATCATCGCCAACAAGAACGGCATCGCCTCGCGCAAGATCTACAACATCGGCAACCCGAGGAACAACATCTCGGTGCGGGAGCTCGCGCAAACCATGGTGAAGCTCGCGCTCGACTATCCGGAATACGAAAGCGCCGCGCGCAAAGTGCGCATCGTCAAAACGACCGCCGATCGCTACTACGGTCGGGGCTACCAGGATATGCAGAACCGCGTGCCGAAAATCGACAACACGACGCGCGAGCTCGCCTGGCGCCCGCGCGTCGGCATGCAAGAAGCGCTGAAACGCATCTACGACGCCTATCGCACCGATGTCGCCGAAGCGCGCCATCTGGTGAAGTGAGACTTGCGCTAAAGATCGACGTCGACACGCTGCGCGGCACCGAGGAAGGAGTGCCGCGCCTCGTGCGCCTGCTAAAGAAACACCGCGCCGGCGCGACCTTCCTCTTCAGCCTCGGCCCCGACCACACCGGCCGCGCGTTGCGCCGCATGTTCCGGCCTGGCTTCTTCGCCAAGGTCAACCGCACCTCGGTGCTCGAGCACTACGGGCTGCGCACGCTTCTTTATGGCACGCTCATTCCCGGCCCCGACATCGGCCGGCGGGGCGCTGACGTGATGCGCTCGGTGCGCGGGGAAGGCTTCGAGGTCGGCGTTCACTGCTGGGATCACGTGCGGTGGCAGGACTCCGTCGCGCGGCGCGATGCCGAATGGACGCGCCGCGAGATGGACCTCGCGTGCGAGCGCTTCGAGGAAATTTTCAAAACAGAGGCCAAGACATGGGGCGCGGCGGGCTGGCAGACCAACATGCACGCCGCGCGCTACCAAGAGCGTTTCGACTATGCCTCGGACACGCGCGGTAGCCGACCATTTCAGCCGGTGTGGGATGGTCGAGCCGTGGGCTGCCCGCAGGTGCCGACGACGTTGCCGACGCTCGATGAGCTGATCGGCCGCGAGAGCGACGTGGTGCAGCACTTGCTCGGCCTCACGCGTGCCGGCAGCCGCGACCATGTCTTTACCGCCCATGCGGAGCTCGAGGGCGGAAAGCTCGAACCGCTTTTCGACGCGCTCATCGGCAACTGGCGCTCGCAGGGCTACGAGCTCGTTGCCACTCGCGACATCCCGCGCGCGCCGCTGCCGAGGCACGAGGTGGTATACGGCGAAGTGCCCGGGCGCTCGGGCAGGCTCGCGCTGCAAGGAAAGGAAGTCAACGCATGAGCACGCTTTTCCCCCAGTTCGAGGCGCGCCGGATCCGTACGAGCGGGGCGACGATCAACCTCGAGATCGGCGGCGACGGCCCGCCGCTCCTCCTCTTGCACGGTTATCCGCAGACGCATGCCATGTGGCACAAGGTCGCGCCGCAGCTCGCGCGTGAGTACACGGTCGTCTGCCCGGACCTGCGCGGCTACGGCGATTCTTCCAAGCCTCGGGGGCTACCGGATCACTCGAACTACGCGAAGCGCGCCATGGCGCTCGACATGGCGGAGATGATGGAGTCGCTCGGCTTTCTCGCGTTCCACGCGGTCGGCCACGACCGGGGCGGGCGCGTCGGTCATCGCCTCGCGCGCGATTTCGCGAAGCGCGTGCGCACGCTCACGGTGCTCGATATTTCGCCGACGCTCAAGATGTACCAGAACACCAGCATGCAGTTCGCAAAGGCGTACTGGCATTGGTTCTTCCTGATACAGGAAGCGCCGATGCCCGAGCGCATGCTCGCGGGACACGTTCCCTGGTACATCCTCAAGCGTCTGGGCCGCGGCAAGAGCGGCCTCAAGCAGTTCGACCGTCGAGCGATCCTGGAATACACGCGCGCCTTCCGCGACCCGCGCACCATCCATGCCACCTGCGAGGACTACCGCGCCGCCGCCACCATCGACCTTGTGCATGACAAGCAGGATGTGCGCAAGAAAATCCGCATGCCGCTCCTCGCCTTGTGGGGACGCCACGGCGTGATCGCCGCGCTCTTCGATTGTCTCGCCGACTGGCGCGAGGTCGCGGAAGACGTGCGTGGGCGCGCGCTCGACTGCGGGCATTTCATTGCGGAGGAGAAGCCGCGCGAGCTGGTCGCGGAGCTGCGCCGCTTTATCGATCCGCGGCGCTAGGCTGGAGGGGCAGAGTCAGCGTAAAGCGCGCGCCCTTGCCCGGCCGCGACTCGGCGGTGAGATCGCCGCCGTGGATGGCGGCGATGCGCTTCGCGATGTAAAGGCCAAGCCCGAGCCCGCCCTCGCGCCCGCGGCTCGTGCGGTAGCGCTCGAAGAGGTAAGGCAGCTCCCCCGGCGGGATGCCCGGCCCTTCGTCGATCACCTCGACCACGGCGCAGCGCATGCGGTCGGCGCGCTCCTCGCGCCGCACGAAGATGTTGATCGCGGCGCCCGCCGGCGACTTCTGGATCGCGTTGGCGACGACGTTATCCAGGCACTGCCGAAGGCGCGCCGGGTCGCCGGCGACCCGGATATCGTCGCCCTGCTGCACGGTCACCTGGATCGCGTGGCGGGCGGCGCCGAAGCCGCCGACGATGTCGCGCACCAGCGCACTCACCTCGATCGGCTGCGGGTCGACATGGAATACGCCCTGATCGATGCGCGAGACGTCGAGGATGTCGTTCACGAGCTCGCGCAGGCGCTCGAGCGCACGGCCGAGGAGCTCGATATCGCGCAGCTCGTCCTCGCGGCGCTCGCGCTCGGCTCGAAAGCGCAGCACGTCAAGACGCATGTTCATCGGCGAGATGTAGTTGCGAAGATCGTGCGCAAGGACGGTCACGAGCTCCTCCGCGCCGGCGAGCCGGCCCTCCTCGGCGGCATTGCGACGGATCTGCTCGGCGAGCTGCGCCCGATGCGTGACGATACCGACCCAGCGCGCCACCGTCTCCATGAAGCGCGCGTCTTCGGCGGTAAAAAAATCTTGCTGCAGCGACGCGAGCATGATCATGCCGCGGCGCTCGCCGCCGACGTCGAGCGCCACGCCAAGATTCGATTTCACCTTGAGCGCGTGCCGGATGCCGGGCAGCTCGCAGGCGTCCTCGTCGACGCGGCCGCTCAGATAAGTCTCGCCCGTGTTGAAAACCTGCACCGTGCGCCCGCTGTTGGAGAGCGGCAGGATATCGAGTCCGTATTGGCGCTGGAGCATGGAGAGCGGTTGCGTGCTGGTGCCCACCGCGACCATGGAATCGCGCGATGCGTCGTAAAGGAAAGCATCCACCTTGTCCGCTCCCGACGCGTGCGCGAGCACATCGCTCACGAGCGAGAGGGTCTCCTTAAGCTCGCCCGCCGGCAGCTGAAGGAGCTGCTCGAGAACGTCGAGCAGCCGTTGCGAGAGCAGCGAGGCGCCGCGGTCCACGCGCCTGCGCGGGCAAGCGATGTGCCCGTGAGGGGTCGCCGGAAATGCTAATTGCGCCCGGGTGCCCGAAAAACCTTTTCTTTCAGGCTTCTAAGGGCGACTTGCAGCACCGTACAAAAACATGTTCAATGAAGGCGTTAGAGCACGTTGCTAAGAAGGGTAATTAAAACCTCTGGAAACGCTCGGCAAGACGGTCCTGACTTCGGTCTTCCCTGCACCCGCGGCGACACCTTGCGACTGAGCGCGATGCGCGGCAAGAGGCTCGCGCTCTACATCTACCCGAACGACAAAACTCCGGGCTGTACCACCCGCGAGCGCTACCACGAGTTGAAGCGCGCCCAGTGCGAGGCGTGGGCGTCTCGCGCGATTCGCGCTTCCCGTTCGCGCTCCTCTCCGACACCGGAGAAGCCCTGCACGCAGTTCGGCCTGATGACGGACAAGAACATCTACGGAAAAAAGGTCCGCGGCATCGAGCGCAGCACCTTCGTCATCGACGGCGAAGGCAAGCTCGCGCGCGAATGGCGCGGGGTGAAAGTGCCGGGCCACGAGGAGGTATTGAGCTTTGCTAAAGCCCTATGATGTCGAGCAGCCTGCAGCGGATGGTGACCTGCCTTCCTTCTCCCCTGCCGTGAAAGCGCCCCGCCCCCCGCGAAGACCCAAAGTGAAGAAGCTCTTCGTGCTCGACACGAACGTGTTGATGCACGACCCGACGAGCCTTTTTCGCTTCGATGAGCACGACGTCTATATCCCGATTGCGACGCTCGAAGAACTCGACGCGCACAAGCGCGGGCTTTCGGATGTCTCGCGCAACGCGCGCCAGGCGAGCCGCTTCCTCGACGAGATCGTCTCGAGCGCCTCAGGCGGAGATGCGGCCGAGATCAAGGCCGGCCTGATGCTCAAGACACGCGACGGCCAGAGCGCGCGCGGCCGCCTCTTTTTGCAGACGGAGGCGATGAACGGCGAGCTGCCGAGGACGCTCGCCTCGGGCAAGACCGACAACCAGATCCTCTCGGTCGTGCGCTCGCTGCAGGAGCGCTTCTCCGACCGGCAGGTCGTGCTGGTGTCGAAAGACATCAACATGCGCATCAAGGCGCGCGCCCTCGGCCTCGCCGCCGAGGATTACTACAACGACAAGGTGCTGGAGGACGCCGATCTCCTCTACACCGGCGTGCGGCCCCTGCCCAAGGATTTCTGGGACACGCATGGGCGCGACATCGAGTCGTGGAAAAAAGAGGGGCATACCTACAACCGCGTGCGCGGGCCGCTCGTCTCGAAGCTCCACGTGAACGAGTTCATCTACGACGAAACGGGCGAGAAGCCGCTTTACGCGCTGGTGAAGGAAACCTCGGGCCGCGTGGCGGTGATCGAGACGCTGCGCGACTACACGCACGCAAAGAACGCGGTCTGGGGCATCACCGCGCGAAACCGCGAGCAGAACTTCGCGCTCAACCTGCTCATGAACCCGGCGATCGATTTCATCACCCTCCTCGGGCAAGCGGGCACGGGCAAGACGCTGCTCGCGCTCGCCGCGGGATTGACGCAGGTGCTCGACGAGAAGCGCTACTCGGAGATCATCATGACGCGGGTCACCGTGCCGCTCGGGGAGGACATCGGCTTCCTGCCCGGCACCGAGGAAGAGAAGATGACGCCGTGGATGGGCGCGCTGGAAGACAACCTCGACGTGCTCAATGCCTCCGATGAATCGGGCGGCGAATGGGGTCGCGCGGCGACACGCGATCTCGTGCGCTCGCGCATCAAGATCAAGTCGCTCAACTTCATGCGCGGCCGCACCTTCGTCAACAAGTGGCTGATCATCGACGAGGCGCAGAACCTCACGCCCAAGCAGATGAAGACGCTCGTGACGCGCGCCGGGCCCGGCACCAAGGTCGTGTGCCTCGGCAACGTCGCGCAGATCGACACGCCTTACCTTACCGAGGGCAGCTCCGGCCTCACGTACGTCGTCGACCGCATGAAGGACTGGGCGCACGCCGGACACATCACGCTCGCGCGCGGCGAGCGCTCGCGCCTCGCCGATCACGCCGCCGACGTGCTCTGAAAGGGGTCAGAGCCCTGAAAGAATAGGGCTCTGACGCCGATTCAGGAATAAGAAAGCCGGGCGCGCGTTTCGCCCGGTTCACGGACCTTTCTGCTAAATTCCGGCGCTCCCAGCCGATCTGCCAGGATTCCAATGACGCCCCTCGCCCGCGCTCTCGCTCTTGCCGCAGCCCTCGTCGTGCCGTTCGCCGCCACGGCGCAGAAGTTCGAGCCGCAGGTCGGGCAGGCCGGCAAGGACGTGATCTGGGTGCCGACGCCGGAGGAAGTGGTGGAGCGCATGCTGACGATGGCGCAGGTCGGACCCAATGATTTCGTCATGGACCTCGGCTCGGGCGATGGCCGCACGGTGATCATGGCGGCGAAGAAGTTCGGCGCGCGCGCGCTCGGCATCGAATACAACCCCGACATGGTGAAGCTCTCGCAGGACAACGCGCAGAAAGCGGGCGTCGCCGATCGCGCGCAGTTCCGCCGCGCCGACATCTTCGCCACCGACTTTTCGCAGGCGACGGTGATCACGCTGTATCTGCTTCCCGCGTTGAACATGAAATTGCGCCCGACGATCCTCGCGATGAAGCCCGGCACGCGCGTCGCCTCGCACTCGTTCACCATGGAGGACTGGGAAGCCGATGAAATTTCGACGCTCGATGGCCGGCGCGCCTATTTCTGGATCGTGCCGGCGAACGTGATGGGCACGTGGTCGCTCGAGGCGGGAGCGCAGAAAGCCGAGATGCAGCTCGAGCAGACCTTCCAGAAGATCAACGGCACCGTCTCGCTTGGCAGCATCC
Organism: Burkholderiales bacterium; assembly: GCA_046263015.1. Classification (GTDB taxonomy): domain Bacteria; phylum Pseudomonadota; class Gammaproteobacteria; order Burkholderiales; family SG8-39; genus SCGC-AG-212-J23. Next base: position 7,423 of record JBHELS010000230.1, read on the forward strand.
AAGGGGGCTTGCGCGAGGCGCGGCTGCGCGGCCCGCAGATCAGCTTCGCCTACGTCGACCAGTCCGGCGTGCGCCGGGAATTCTCAGGCGAGGTGAACGGCCGCCAGATGCAGGGCACGTTCCGCGACGACAAGGGACAGGAAGGGCGCTGGAGCGCGACCAAGAAGTAAGCGCTGCTACTGCTTAAAAGGACGGCTCTGCCAGCTTCTTGTGCGTGCCGTCGCAGAACGGACGGCCGCTCGTGCGCTTGCAGCCGCACAGCCAGAGCTTCTGCGCTTCCGAGATGGTGAAGCGCGCAGGCAGGAACTCCGTGCCCTTGTGCGAGCCATCGCAGAACGGCTGGCGCTTCGAGCGCCCGCAGGCGCACCACCAGTAATCGCCCGGCGCAAGCTCCACCGCGAAGGGCGAGCGCTGGGTGATGAACGGCTCGGCCATGCTTCCTCCCCTAGAAAGCGTTGGGATCCTGGAAGTTGGCGAAGCGCGTGAAGCGGCCGAGGAACGTGAGGTCGATCTTGCCGATCGGCCCGTTTCGCTGCTTGCCGATGATCACCTCGGCGCGGCCCTTCGTCTCTTCCTTGTCCGGAAAGTACACCTCGTCGCGATAGATGAAAAGGATGACGTCGGCGTCCTGCTCGATCGCGCCCGACTCGCGCAGGTCCGACATCATCGGCCGCCGGTCGTTGCGCTGCTCGACGGCGCGCGAGAGCTGGGACAAAGCGATAACCGGCACCTCGAGCTCCTTCGCGAGCGCCTTGAGCGAGCGAGATATTTCGGAGATCTCGGTAGCGCGGTTCTCGCCCTGGCTCGACGCCGACATGAGCTGCAGGTAATCAACGATCACGAGGCCGAGCTTGGAGTACTCGCGCTTCAGGCGCCGCGCGCGCGCGCGCACCTCCAGCGCGTTGAGCGCCGCGGTCTCGTCGACGTGGATCGAGGCCTCGTGCAACCGGCCGGTCGCCTCGGTGAGCTGCGACCATTCCTCGTCGCTCAGCCGCCCGGTGCGCAGCTTGTGGGCATCGACCTTGGCGATGGAGGAGAGCAAGCGCATCGCGAGCTGCGAGCCGCTCATTTCCATGCTGAAGACCGCGACCGGGAGCCGCACGCTCGGATGCAGCGCCACGTGCTCGGCGATGTTCAGCGCAAACGCGGTCTTGCCCATGGAGGGGCGGCCGGCGACGATGATGAGATCGCCGGGCTGCAGGCCCGCGGTCTTCGAATCCAGATCCGTGAAGCCACTGGGCACGCCGGTGACGTCCGAGGGATTGTCCTGATTGTGCAGGTGATCGATGCGCTCGTAGACCTTGGCGAGGATCGGCGCGATGCCGATCAGCCCCTGGTCCTTGCGCGCGCCGGACTCGGCGATCTGGAAGATCTTCGATTCCGCCTCATCGAGGAGCTGGCTCACTTCCTTGCCGGTCGGCGCGAGCGCGCTCTCGGCGATCTCGGTCGCGACCTGCGCGAGCCGCCGCTGCACCGCGCGCTCGCGCACGAGCTCGGCGTAGCGGCGCACGTTGAGCGAGCTCGGCGTGTTCTGCGCGAGCGCTGCGAGGTACGCGGCACCGCCCGTCTTGTCCTTGTCCTCGCTCGCCTCGATCGACTCCGACACCGTGACGACGTCGGCGGGCCGCGAGGCCTCCACCAGCTTCGATATGTGACGCCAGATGCGCCGGTGGTCGTCGCGATAGAAGTCCTCGCCGGAGACCAGGTCGGCGACGCGGTCGAACGCCTGGTTGTCGATGAGGAGCGCGCCGAGGAGCGATTGCTCGGCCTCCACCGAATGCGGCGGGACGCGCAGCGCGACGAGCTGCGGGTCAGCCGCCGGCTCGCGCGCGACTTGCTGGGCTACTGCCATTTCTTTCGACTTCCTCCCGGGCGGCAATCATAGGGACGATGCCTGCGAACCGGCAGAGCGCGAATCCAAGGCCGCGGGCCGCGTGCCGAAAATTTGAGCGCCCCGGGGTGAGGCGGCTTCGCGCCTGTGGATTACCTGTGCGCAGGCTGTCGATACTTTGTGGACGGCGCTGTATAGAAACAAATTATTTTTCTTGACAGGCGCCCAAAAGAAAATGGGGACGGCCCCTTCGGGACTGTCCCCATTATTCGTTCCGCGACCTTGCGCTACTGCTCGCCGAGCACCGAGACGGTGACCGTCACCATGACGTCCGTATGCAGCGCGATCTCGATCGGGAAGTCGCCCACCTGCTTGAGCGGCCCCTGCGGCATGCGCACGTTCGCGCGCTCCACCTCGTGCCCCTGCTTGTGCAGCGCCTCGACGATGTCGTAGTTCGTCACCGAGCCGAAGAGCCGGCCGTCGGGGCCCGCCTTCTGCGTGATCTGGATCGTCGTGCCGTCGAGCTTCGCGCCGCGCTCCTGTGCCTTGGCGAGCGTCTCCGCTTGGGCCTTCTCGAGGTCTGCCCGGCGCGATTCGAACGCCTTGATGTTCGCCTCGGTGGCGCGCTTCGCCTTGCCGTGCGGGATGAGGAAGTTGCGCGCAAAGCCGTCTTTCACCTTCACCACGTCGCCGAGCTCGCCCAGGTTCGCGACCTTCTCCATGAGGATGACTTGCATCAGTGCAGATCCGTGTAGGGCAGGAGCGCGAGGAAGCGCGCGCGCTTGATCGCTTCCGAGAGCTGGCGCTGATAGCCCGCCGCGGTGCCGGTGATGCGCGCCGGGATGATCTTGCCCGTCTCGTTCACGAAGTCCTTCAGGACCTCGATGTCCTTATAGTCGATC
>JBHELS010000231.1:0-6368 GCA_046263015.1 Burkholderiales bacterium
CGAGACCGTGGTCGCCGCTTTCGAGATGGACGAGATTCTCTACGAGCTGCGCGAGCACTCGGCCGGTCTCAACATCGGGCGCTGGGACTACATCTTCTCGTGCATCAAGAAATTCCGCGCCAACCAGGATTTCTGCCTCGCCGACCGGAGCCAGGTCACGATGCTCGCGCCGTTCATGCGCGCCTATGCGCTCCTTCTCGTCAAGACCTGCCACCGGCGCGGCGCGCCGGCGATGGGCGGCATGGCGGCGCAGATTCCGATCAAGAACGATCCGGCCGCCAATGAAGCGGCGCTCGAGAAAGTGCGTCAGGACAAACTGCGCGAGGTGACGGACGGCTGTGACGGCACCTGGGTCGCGCATCCGGGGCTGGTGTCGATCGCGAAAGAAATCTTCGATCGGCACATGCCGCAACCGAACCAGTACGATCGCCAGCGGCCCGACGTAAACGTCAGCGCCAAGGACCTGCTCAACTTCCAGCCCGAGCGGCCGATCACCGAAGCGGGGCTGCGCAACAATATCTCGGTCGGCATCCAATATCTCGGTGCCTGGCTCGGCGGCAACGGTTGCGTGCCGGTCTTCAATCTGATGGAAGACGCAGCGACCGCCGAGATCTCCCGCTCGCAGATCTGGCAGTGGATCCGCTCGCCGAAGGGCGTGCTCGAGGACGGTCGCAAGGTGACGGCCGAGCTTTTCCGTCAGCTCCTCGGCGAAGAGCTCGCCAAGGTGAAGGACGCGACCAACGAGGGCAAGTACGACGAGGCGGCGAAGCTCTTTGAGCGCCTGACGAGCGACGATAAGTACGTCGAGTTCCTGACGCTGCCCGCGTACCAGCAGCTCGACTAACACTCGTAAAATCGGGTAGCGCCATGCGCTACTCCGTCTTCTCGGTCAACGACCATCACCCGCGCCTTGAGCGCACGGTGCCCGAGCTCTATGCGCAAGTGATGCGCCAATGCGAGCTCGCCGAATCGCTCGGCTACGACACGTTCTTCTGCGCCGAGCATCACTTCCACGAGTACGGCGTGGTTCCGGATCCGGCGGTCATGCTTTCGGCGCTCGCGCAGCGCACGAAGCGCATTCGCCTGGGCACCGCCATTTCAATCCTCACGTTCCACGATCCTCGGCGCATCGCGGAAACGTATTCGATGGTGGACATCATGAGCGGCGGCCGCCTGGTGTTCGGCGTCGGCTCCGGTTACCTGGCGCACGAATTTGTCGGCTACGGCAAGGACCCGAAGGAAAAGCGCGACCGCTTCAACGAGAATCTCGAGATCGTCAAACGACTGATGGCGGGCGAGACGCTCGCGTACAAAGGACAGTTCTCGGCGAGCGACAAGGTGGTGTTGAATGTTCTGCCGCACGAAGGCCGCGTGCCGCCGATCTATGTGGCGGTGCTCGCGCGCGAGGCGGCCTACTACGTCGGCAAGCAGAAGAACCGCATCTTCACCGTGCCCTACGCGTCGTGCAAAAACTTCGCCGACATTGGCATGATGCTCGCCGAATACCGCAAGGGTCGCACGGAGGCCGGCATGCCGGAGGACGACGACGACCACGTGTTTACCTTGCATACCTACGTCGCCCGCTCCGACGAAGAAGCGGAGCAACAGGCGAAGGCCGCGTACAACCTGTACGTCGATACGCGCCTTTACGCTAAGAAGCACGTCTACGAGGACATCATCGCCAACGGCATCTGCCTCTTCGGGTCGGTAGAGTCGGTGGCGAACAAGATGTGTCAGCTTCATGAAATGGGCATCCGCCATGTCGCCACGATGCACAACTTCGGCGCGCTGGACCCGGCGCTTGTCGAGCGCTCGATGACGCTCTTCGCGCGCGAAGTCATGCCCAAGGTCGAGCGGCGGATCGCCGCCACCGTCTAGGAGTTCGCAATGTCCACTGTCCTGCAGAAAGACCGGCCGTCAGCGCTGCAGCGGGGTCTGACGCCGCGCATGCTGAACCACGCGGCGTACGTCACGCACGATGTCGCCGCTACCGCCGACTTCTATACCCGGCTTCTGGGGATAGAGCTCGCGAGCACCATCTTCGACGACCACGTCCCCTCCACCGGCGACAATTTCCCCTACTTCCACATCTTCTTCCGCATGGCGGACGGTTCCACCATCGCGTTCTTCGAAGTGGCCGATCTGCCGCCGCGCGCAAAGCCGACGCATCCGGCGTACGAAGTGTTCGACCACATGGCGCTGCAGGCGAAAGATGCCGAGGAACTCCGTCGCTGGCGTGATTGGCTCACGCAGAGCGGCGTGGAAGTCTTAGGACCGGTCGACCACAAGGGCATGCTCGAGAGCATCTACTTCCACGACCCGAATGGCATTCGCCTCGAGCTGACCGTGCCGCATGATCCGCAATGGAACCGTCACACGCAGCAGGGCTATGACGATCTGCGCAAATGGGTGGAGACGAAGGAGCGCGCGAAGCGTGAGGGCCGCGACCCGGCGCAGGCCCTCCTCGAGATGATCCGCGAGTCGAAGAAGCGCTACGTCAATCCAGCTTGATGTTGAGTGAGCGGATGAGCGGCAGCCACTTTTTGCCCTCGTTCTGCAGAAACGCGGCGAACCGCTCCGGGCTGTCGGCGATGATTTCCAGGCCGAGGCTGGTCAGCTTCGCGCTCACTCCCGGGTCGCGCAGCGCCTTCACCACCTCGGCGTTCAGCCGATCGATGATTTCGCGCGGCGTCTTCGCCGGCGCGCCGACGCCGACGATCGGCGCGATGTCCAGGCCTTCGTAGCCGAGCTCCCCCATCGCCGGCACGTCCGGCGTCGCGGCGAGCCGCTTGTCCGAGAACGAAGCGATCGCGCGCAGCTTTCCTGCGCGCAGGTGCGGCAGGATCACCACCGTGTCGATTGGCCCCATAGGAATTTGACCCGCGACCACGTCCTGCACCACGGGGGCGATACCCTTGTACTGCACATCGACGATGTCGAGCTTCGCGCGTTGCTTGAACGCTTCCATCGCGAGCTGGTGCGCGAGTCCACGTCCCGGTGACCCATAGTTGTACTTGCCAGGGTTCTCTCGGATGAGCGCGATGAAGGATTTGAGATCCTTCGCCGGGAAGCTCGGGTTGACTGCCAGGATGACCGGCGCGCGGATCATGTCGCACACCGGCGCGATGTCCTTCGGGTCGTACGGCAGCCGGGAATAGAGCGCGGTGTTGAACACCATCGAGCCTTGCTCGACGCTCATGAGGGTGTAGCCGTCCGGCGCCGCGTTGGCGACGTATTGCGCGGCAATGATCGAGCTCGCGCCGGGGCGGTTCTCGACGATCACCGGCTGGCCGATGTTCTGCGAGACCTTGGAGGCAACGAGGCGGGTGACGCCGTCGGCGCCGCCGCCCGGCGGAAAGCCTACCACCCAATTAATTGCTTTCGACGGATAAGCAGCCTGCGAGCGTGCGCGGAGCGGCGCCATTGCGGCGGCGGCGGCGAGCAGAAATTCGCGCCTTCTCATTTCGCTTCTCCTTGGTCGGCGGCGATCATATATCGAGCTCGAGCACGACCGGCGCGTGGTCCGAGGGACGTTCGCGCTTGCGCGGCCCGAGATCAATCGTGCATGCCTTGCATTGCTTCGCGAGAGCGGGCGAGACGAGCGCGAGGTCGATGCGCAGGCCCCAGCCGCGCTCGAAAGCGCGCAATCGGTAGTCCCACCAGGAAAAGGACTTGTCCGGCTGTGGAAAGAGCCGGAAGGCATCGATGAGACCGGTGCCGGTTACTTCGCGTAGCGCGGCGCGCTCGGGATCCGACACGTGGATCTTGCCGGCCCAGCGCTTGGGATCATGCACGTCGCGATCTTCTGGGGCGACGTTCATGTCGCCGAGCACCGCGAGCTTCGGCGTGCGCGAAAGGAGATCCTTCATCCAGCGTGTGAGCGCTTCGTACCAGCGAAGCTTGTACGCATACTTGTCGGTGCCGGGCGCTTCACCGTTCGGCGCGTAAAGGCAGACGTTGCGAACGCCGTTTACCGTGCCGGCAATGCAGCGCTTGGGGTCGTCGGCAAAATCGGGAATGCCGTGCGCTACGTCGCCGATCGGCGTGCGCGACACGATGGCGACGCCGCTATACGCACGCTGTCCGCAATAGACGGCGTGGTAGCCGGCCTCGCGCAGCTCGGCGACCGGAAAGTTCGCATCCTCGGTCTTCGTCTCCTGCAGGCACGCCGCATCGGGCTCGGCCTCGCGCAGCCAGTCGAGGAGATGGGGCAGCCGGACGCGCAGCGAGTTGACGTTCCAGCTCGCGAGGCGCACTCAGGCGGCAATCATGCCGTTGTGCCGCAATAGCGCGTCGACGCGCGGCTCGCGGCCGCGGAAGGCGAGGAATGATTCGGCCGCCGGACGACTGCCGCCAACCGCGAGTATCTCGTCGCGAAAGCGTTGGCCGGCGATCGGATTCAGCACGCCATTTTCCTCGAAGAAGCTGTAGGCATCCGCGGAAAGCACCTCGGCCCATTTGTAGCTGTAATAGCCGGCGGCATAGCCGCCCGCGAAGATGTGCGAAAAGCTGTTCGGGAAGCGGTTGTAATCGGGCGGCAGGAGGACGGCGACGCGCTCGCGTACTTCGCGGAGAAGCTCGAGCGCGCTTCGGGCGCTCGCCGGCTCGCAATGCAGGCGCATGTCGAAGATGGCGAATTCGATCTGGCGCAGCATGCCGAGGCCGCTCTGGAAGTTCTTTGCCGCAAGCATCTTGTCGTAGAGGACACGCGAGATTGGCTCTCCGGTGTCGACGTGGCGCGTCATGTGCCGCAGCACGTCCCATTCCCAGCAGAAGTTCTCCATGAATTGGCTCGGCAGCTCCACCGCGTCCCATTCCACGCCGTTGATGCCGGCGACGCCGAGGTCTTCCACGCGCGTGAGCAGATGATGCAGACCGTGGCCGAACTCGTGGAATAGGGTGAGCACCTCATCGTGCGTGAAGGTTGCTGGCCGGTCTCCGACCGGGCGAGAGAAGTTGCAGGTAAGGTAGGCAACCGGGGTTTGCAGCGTCGCGCCTTTTCGCCGGCGGGTGATCGCATCGTCCATCCAGGCGCCGCCGCGCTTGGTGTCGCGCGCGTAAAGATCCATGTAGAACTCGCCGACGCGCTGCCCCGCGGCGTCGCGGATCTCATAGAAGCGCACGTCGGTGTGCCACTTCGGCGCCTGCGACGGGGTGATGCGCACGCCGTAGAGCGTCTCCGCCACTTTGAACAGGCCCTGGATGGCGACTTCCTCCGGGAAATATTGCTTCACCTCCTGTTCGGAGAACGCGTAGCGCTTGACCCGCAGCTTCTCCGATGCATAGGCGAGGTCCCATGCTTCCAGCGGATCGAGGCCAAGCTCGCGGCGTGCGAAATCCCGTAGTTCGGCGACATCCTTCTCGCCGAAGGGCCGCGCCCGGCGTGCGAGGTCTTCGAGAAAGCCGAGCACCTGCTGCGGTGACTCCGCCATCTTCGGTACGAGCGAGACTTCGGCATAGTTGCGATAGCCGAGGAGTCGGGCGAGCTCCCCGCGAAGCTCGACGATGCGCCCAATGAGCGGCGTGTTGTCCCATTCCGCCTTTCCGAACTCGGACGCTCGGGTCACGCTCTCGCGATACATCGTCTGTCTCAACTGCCGGTCGTCGGCGTACTGCATCACCGGCATATAGGACGGCGCATGCAATGTGAACTTCCAGCCGCGCTTGCCCTCCTTCTCGGCTGCTTCGCGCGCGGCGGCGAGCGCGTCGGCGGGAATTCCGCCGATGCGGCTCTCATCGACGACGACCGAGAACGCCTTGGTGGCATCGAGCAGGTTTTCCGAAAAGCGCGAGCCGAGGCGCGCCAGCTCTTCCTGGATCTCGGCGTAACGCGCCTTCTTCTCGGGCGGGAGCTCGGCGCCGCCCAGTCGGAAGTCGCGCAGCGCGTTCTCGACGATGCGGCGGCGTGCGGCGCCCATGTTGGGAAAATCCGCTGACGCGGCGAGCGCCTGGTATTTTTCGAAGAGGCGCTGGTTCTGACCGAGCTCGGTCCAGTATTGGGTGAGCTTCGGCAGGTTGGCGTTGTACGCCTCGCGAAGTTCCGGGCTATCGAGGACGGCGTGCAGATGGGCGACCTGGCCCCAGGCGCGGCCGATGCGCTCGTTCGTGTCTTCGAGCGGCGCGACGAAGCTCTCCCATGAAACGGGCGCCTCGAGCACGCGCTCGATCGTCTGCCGGCCCTCGGTGAGGAGCGCATCGACCGCGGGCGCGACGTGTTCGGGTTTCAGCTCGCCAAAGCGCGGCAAGCCGGAGAAGTCAAGAAGCGGATTCAATCTTTCGGTAGAAGCGTTCATTTCGTAGCGCGCGCGGCGCGTACACAGTTTTCAAGCAGCATGGCGATGGTCATCGGCCCAACGCCGCCGGGTACC
>JBHELS010000232.1:0-5286 GCA_046263015.1 Burkholderiales bacterium
TACTTCTTCGGGATGATCATGCCGAGGAAGCCGTTGTCCTTGATGAACTGCCAGACCTGCGGCGGCAGGTCCTGGAGCTCGTGCGTGATCTGCCAGTCGTTGCACATGGCGCAGAGCTCCTCCACCGGGCCGTCGAGGAACGCTTGCTCCTCGGGCGCGAGCCGCGGCGGCCGCACGGCGAGGAGCATGTCCCAGTCGGGGCGGCCGGAGAAAAGATCGGCGTCCCACCAGACGGTGCCGGCGTCGATCGCTTCCTTCTCGGTCTGCGACATGTCGGGAAGGATGCGGCGGTAGAGCGCGAGTACGCGATCGGTCAAGAGCTTGCGCCTCAGCCAAGCGACATTGAGGATCGCCGCGAGCGCGACGAAGACCGCGACGAGCGCCACGTTGGTGGCGAAGTCGAATGCCGCGACCACGGCGAGAGCCGAGAGCAGCGCCGCCGCCGCGATCGTCCAGACGAAGAGCGGCGCGCCGAAATACGCGAGCAGGAAAAACGCGGCGATCATGGCGAGGACGACAAGCGTCATGGCAGACCCCTTTAGGCAGCCTTGCGGATGAGATTCTTGAGCGGCGCGTTGAGCCCGGCGGTGAGGAAAGCGGTGAGACGCTCTTCGAGGAGCCGCGCGTCGTAACGGTCCTCGGGCTTGCAGCCGGCGATGAGCTGCACCGTGTCGGTCGCGGCGAGCGTGTAGGCGAGCGTGCCGAACATGAAGTGCAGGCGCCAGACGAGCTCTTCGCGCGGCATCTGGGGCAGTGCGCGCTCGAGCGCGCTCTTGTAGCGCTGCATCGCCGGCGCGTACATCTGGCCGATGAGTTGGCGCACGGCCTTGTTCGGCTCGCTGTAGGTGCGGCCGAGGAGCCGCGCGAAATTGCGGCCACCGTTTTTTGCGTCCTCGAGAAGCCGCAATCCCGGGGCGATGAAGGCGCGGATGATCGCTTCGGGCGAGGGCGTGCGCTCGGCCGCCTCGAGGCCGTCGAGCTCGGCGGTGCGCGCGGCATTCATAGGATCGAGCCGGCGGCGAAACACCGCCTCGATGAGCGCATCCTTGGAGCCGAAATGGTAATTGACGGCGGCGAGATTGACGCCCGCCTTGGCGGTGAGGAGCCGCATCGACGTGCCCTCGAAGCCGTGCTGCATGAAGAGCTCCTCGGCGCAATCGAGGATGCGGGTGCGTGTTTCGTGCGGAGGTTTGACGGCGCGTAGTGTCATGGCTTTCAAATTCAAACGAACGTTTGAATGTAGCCTGCGCCTCCAGGGCGCGTCAAGCTCGGTTTCATGACAGGCGGCGGCCTCGTCGGCCTCACCCTCCTCTCGATGGGGTGGCTCTTCTTCCTCGGCGGTACTGCCTTCAACTATCAGGCGCTAAGCCGTGCGCCTAAAGGCAAGCGAGCGCTACGGCGCGGGCTCGGACCGCTGCCCGGTGTGGTCGGCTCGGTGACGGCTTTTTTCAGCGTTCCGGCGGTTGCCAAGCTCGGCGTCGTGCTCGCCTGGCCATGGCTCTGGATATTGCTGCCGCTCGTGATCGACCCGATGTGCCTCGTCGGTCTCGTGCGGCTCCTCCGGCGCCAATAGAATCCGCCGCTCGCATGGCGCACAACGCGGCACCGACGCAGCAGCTTAAAGGCAACGAATGGCGCGCCGTCGGCGCGCTCCTGCCGTACCTGCTGGAATACAAATGGCGGGTCGCGCTCGCGCTCGCCTGCCTGATCACGGCGAAGCTCGCCAATGTCGGCGTGCCGCTCATCATGAAGCGGGTGGTCGATCGGCTCGACGTGCAAACGGCGATGGTGGCAGTACCGGTCGCGCTGCTCGCGATCTACGGCATCCTGCGCTTCTCGGCGACGCTCTTCGGCGAGCTGCGCGACGTCCTTTTCGTGCCGGTGACGCAGCGCGCGATCCGGCGGCTCGCGCTAGGCGTGTTCCGGCACCTGCACAGCCTGAGCCTGCGCTTTCACCTCGAGCGACAGACGGGCGGCATGACCCGCGACATCGAGCGCGGCACGCGCGGCATTTCGACGCTGCTCTCGTATCTCATCTTCTCCATCATTCCCGTGATCCTCGAGTTCGGCCTGGTCGCGGTCGTGCTGCTCGCCAAGTTCGACTGGCGCTTCGCCGCTGTGACCTTCGGCGCCGTGGTCATCTACATCGCCTTCACCGTGACGGTCACCGAATGGCGCATGGCCATCCGTCGCCAGGCGAACGAGCTCGACTCGAAGGCGAACACGCGGGCGATCGACAGCCTGCTCAATTACGAGACCGTGAAGTACTTCGGTAACGAGGAGTTCGAGGCGCGTCGCTATGACGACAATCTGCGCAAGTACGAGTCGGCGGCGGTGAAGAACGAGGCGTCGCTCGGCCTCCTCAACATTGGGCAGAGCTTGATCATCGCCGCCGCGGTTACTGTGCTGATGATTCTCGTGGCCCAGGGCGTGGCGATGAAGAGCTTCACGCTCGGCGATCTCGTGCTCGTGAACGGGCTCCTGATTCAGCTCTACATCCCGCTCAACTTCCTCGGCATGGTGTACCGGGAGATCAAGCAGGCGCTCCTCGACATGGACCGCATGTTCCGCCTGCTGCACCAGCACCGCGAGGTCGAAGACAAGCCGGGCGCCCCGGAAGTGCCACCCGGGCCGGCCACGGTTGAATTCCGGCAGGTCGATTTCCACTATGAGCGCGCGCGGCAGATCTTGTTCGGCGTGAGCTTCACGATTCGCGCCGGGCATCGCGTCGCGGTGGTCGGTCATTCAGGCTCGGGGAAATCGACGCTCGCGCGGCTGCTTTATCGGTTCTACGACGTCTCGGCGGGCTCGATCACCGTCAACGGCGCCGATATTCGCGAGGTGAAGCAGACGAGCCTGCGCGCGGCGATCGGCATCGTCCCCCAGGACACGGTGCTTTTCAACGACACCATCCTCTACAACATTCGCTACGGCCGTCCCGAGGCGAGCGACGAGGAGGTGTACGAGGCGGCGCGCGCGGCGCACATTCACGACTTCATCGTTACGCTGCCCGCCGGCTACGAGACCATGGTCGGCAACCGCGGACTCACGCTCTCCGGCGGTGAGAAGCAGCGCGTGGCGATCGCCCGGGCGCTCTTGAAGAACCCGCGCATTCTCATCTTCGACGAAGCGACGTCAGCGCTCGACTCGCGCGCCGAAAAAGCGATCCAGGCCGAGCTCGAGCGCATCGCTCAAGGCCGCACCACGCTTGTCATCGCGCATCGACTGTCGACGGTCATGGATGCGGATCAAATCCTGGTACTCGCGCATGGCCGCATCGTTGAGCGCGGCACGCATCAGGAGCTGCTCATCGCCCAAGGGGAGTACGCGCGCATGTGGGCGCTGCAGCGGGAGCAGGCGGAGGCCGCCGCGCTCCTGGAAAAGGCCGATTCGCTGTAGCCGTCCGGCGACAGTTTCCGAGTTCACAATTGCTTTAGGACTTTTTGCCTACCCGCTGATTTTGTTTGCGTTTCTGCGGCGCGTAGGGCATAGTGCGACAAAGTCCATGCTCCAGATAGGGCATGCCGACCCGATAACTAAGAAAACGCCGGCTAGGGAACATCACCGCAATGCAGAGGAAACTCCACCCGCTCGAGGGCATCGTCGCTGTTTTCGCCCTGTTTTTTGTACTGGCCCTCACGATCGGCTTTGCGCAGGCCGGCGAGCCGAGGCTTCACAAAACCGTCTACCTGAGGTCGTCGTCCGCGCTGGTGCTGGATGCCGACACCGGCGAAGTCGTGATCGACAAGAACGCGGACACGGTCACGCCGATCGCCTCGATCACCAAGCTCATGACCGCGATGGTGATCCTCGATCGCGGACTCGACCTCGAGCAGCGAATCGTCATCAGCCGCGAGGATCGCGACTCGATGAAAGGCACGCGCTCGCGGCTTCGCCCCGGCCACGTGCTGACGCGCGGCGAGCTTCTCCTTCTGGCCCTGATGGCCTCCGAGAATCGTGCCGCCGCGGCGCTTGGCCGCACCTATCCTGGCGGCCTCGAGCCCTTCGTCGCGGCGATGAACGCCAAGGCGGCCGCGCTCGACATGCGCGATAGCCGCTTCGTCGATCCGACCGGACTCTCGCCGCACAACGTCTCGAGTGCGCGCGACCTCGTCAAGCTGGTTCGCGCCGCGCACGAGTATTCGGTGATTCGCGAGTTTTCGACCACGGACCGGGCCAGCGTGCGCGTCTCGGATCGGGGCCGGCCGCTCGCCTACCACAACACCAACGGCCTCGTGCGCTCGCACCACTGGGAGGTGGGGCTCTCGAAGACCGGCTACATCAGCGAAGCCGGCCGCTGCCTCGTGATGCGCGTGCGCCTTGCTTCGAAGGATCTCATCGTGGTACTTCTCGACTCTTGGGGCCGGCAATCGCGAATCGGCGACGCCAACCGCATCAAGAAGTGGGTCGAAAGCACCGCGAGCGCCGCTCGCTCGAGCTAGGCGGCGTTCGCTTCGCTGGCAGCGAGCCCGCTGCCGCCAATTTCAGGAAGGACGTCCTCGAAGGCCTTTCCCGGCCGCAGAAGGCGCTCGCGCCGAAGTATTTCTATGACGCGGCCGGGAGCCGGCTCTTCGAGCGCATCTGCCGGCTTCCCGAGTATTACCCGACGCGCACCGAGCTCGCGATAACGCGCAGATTCTTGCGCGAGATGGCGCGCTTTGCGGGCAAAGGCGCAGCGCTCCTCGAATACGGGAGCGGCGAGAGCCTGAAGACGCGGCTTCTCATCGGCGCGCTCGAGCCGACGGTCTACATGCCAGTCGACATTTCGTCCGATGCGCTGCGCGCCGCCGCGAAGCGGCTGCTGCGCCGGTTCCCGCGCCTTGGCATCGTCGCGATTACCGCCGACTTTTCCAGCCCGCTCACCGTCCCCGCCTACCGCGGCCGGGCGCGGCGCGTCGTCTATTTTCCCGGCTCGACCATCGGCAATCTGACGCCGGAGGAAGCCCATGCGTTCCTCAAGATGACCCGCGGCCAGGTCGGCCGGCGCGGCGCCATGATCGTCGGCGTCGACCTCAAGAAAGACGCGAACATCCTGCACGCGGCCTACAACGACACCCGGGGCGTGACCGCCGCGTTCAACCTGAACCTGCTGGCACGAATAAATCGCGAGCTCGGCGGGGACTTCGACGCGCGACGCTTCGCGCACTATGCGTTCTACAACCCGCTCGCCGGCCGCATCGAAATGCACCTCGTCGCAACCGACACGCAGGCGGTCAATATCGGCGAGTACCGGTTCTTTTTCGAGCGCGGCGAATCGATCCACACCGAGAACTCCTACAAATATTC
>JBHELS010000233.1:0-4357 GCA_046263015.1 Burkholderiales bacterium
TGCGCTCGCGCCTGGTCGAGCGTCTCGCGCATCACTTTGCCGTCGGTGCCGAAGACCTTGAGCACCACCTTGCCGCGCACCCCCGCGACCGCCTCCTCGACGTTGTCCTTGATCGGCTGCGAGATGTTGTAGCGCACGCCCGGAATTTCGAGGAGCAGCGCGCGCACTTCGTCCGCCAGGCGATCCTTGTCGTAGCCGTGGCGCCATTCCTTGCGCGGCTTCAGCCGCACGAATGTCTCGCTCTGGTTCGGGTTCTCGTTGTCGGTGCCGTCCTCCGGACGCCCATTCTCCGAAAGGACCTGCGCCACCTCGGGGAAGGTGAGGATGCGCCGGCGCACCTCGACGAGCATGGTCTGCGCCGCTTCGAGGGCGATCGAGGGCGGCATTTCGACGAACACGACAAAGTCGCCTTCGTCGAGCTCGGGCAGGAACTCGGTGCCAAGGCGCGTGGCGACGCCGAGCGTCAGCGCGAGAAAGAGCGCCGCCGCCGCGAGGGCGATGCGGCGCCGGCCGACGGCGCGGCCGAGCCAGGCGCGGTAGCGAATGCGCGTGCGCTCGATCCAGCGTGGCTCCGACACCGGCCGGCCGCGTCCCAAGCCGAAGGCGCAGAGCGCCGGCACCAGCGTGAGCGCGAGCACCAGCGCCGCGAGTAGTGCGAACGAATAGGTGAGCGCGAGCGGCCGGAAGATACGGCCTTCCACCTGTTCGAGGGTGAACACCGGCACGAGCGCCGCGATGATGATCATCATGGCGAAGAGCGTCGGCCGCGCCACCTGCTCGGCGGCGCGGATGATGAGGCGCAGCACGTCGCGCCGGCGCTCGGGCCGCTCGTGCTGCACGGCGTGCATCACGCTCTCTACCAGTACCACCGCGCCGTCGACCAGGATGCCAAAGTCGATCGCGCCCATGGAAATCAAGTTTGCCGGCAGCTTGAGGACATAGAGGCCGATAAAGGCGCCGAGGAGCGCGAGCGGGATCACCGCGGCGACGATTAACGAGCCGCCGATCGAGCGCAGGAAGAGCCACGCCACCGCCACCACCAGAATGAAGCCGTGCAGCAGGTTGTCGTTGACGGTCTTCAGCGTGTTTGAGACGAGCGTCGTGCGGTCATAGAACGGCTCGATCCTCATGCCGTGCGGCAGGATCTTGTCGTTCAGCTCCGCCACTTTCTTGTGCACGCCATCGAGGACGCGCGACGGGTTTTCGCCGCGGCGCATGAGGACGAAGCCCTCTACCGCCTCCTTCTGCTCGTTGTAGCCGATGGCGCCGCGCCGCGGCGTATTCGACATGACGATCTCGGCGACGTCGCCGACGGTGACCGGAGTCGCGTCGCGCGTCTTGAGCACCGTTCGGCGGATGTCGTCGACCGAGCCGATGAAGCCGATGCCGCGCACGGTCAGCTCCTGATCGCCATGGCGGAGGAATCCGCCGCCGACGTTGACGTTCGTCTTGGCGAGCGCCTCGGCAAGCTCGGTGAGCGACACGCCGTGCGCTCGAAGCCGGTCCGGATACGCGCGAACATGCACTTCCTTGAGATACCCGCCGAAGCAGACCAGATCGGCGACGCCCGGCACCGCCTTCAGCACGCGCGACACGGTCCACTGCAGCTCTGCGCGCTGCTGGTAGAGATCGTGGCGATCGCTCACCATGCGGAACTGGTAGACCTCACCGAGCGGCGTCGCCTCCGGCGCGAGCTCCGGCACGACGCCTTCGGGCAGATCGCCCGCCGCGGCGGCGATGCGGTGCGCGACCTGCATGCGCTGAGTGAAGGGGTCGGCGTCGTCGTCGAAGGTGAGCGTGATGAGCGAGAGGCCGAAGAGGCTTTCGCTTCGGAGCTGGATGGTGCGCGGCGTGCCGTTCAGCGCGCGCTCGAGCGGCACGGTGACGCTGCGTTCGACCTCCTCGGGCGCGTAGCCCGGCATCTGCGCAATGACCGTGACCTGGGCGTTGGTGACGTCCGGGAAGGCCTCGATCGGCGTGTTGCGGTACGCGTGCACGCCGAACGCGGCGACCAGCAGGACGGCGATGATCGCCGCGAGACGCCGGTGAACGCAGGTCTCGATCAGCCTGTTGAGCATCGCTAGAGCAGCTGCTCGGCTTCGCGATCCACGAGCAGGCCGCCGCGCATCACCACCCGCTCGCCGCTCTGCAGGCCCTTCAGGATGCGGACCCGGCCGCCGCGCTCATCGCCCACTTCAATGTCGCGCGCGACAAAACGGCCGCTCGGGTCTTCGACATAGACGACGCGACGGCTGCCGTCCTTGAGGAGCACCGCGCTCACCGGCAGCCAGATCTCGTCTTTCCCGCCGGGGACGAATACCGCGACGCGCACGAGGAGGCCCGCGCGCAGCTCCGTCGGAGGCTGCTCGAGCTGTACGTAGAAGGGCGTGCGGCGCGTCTCGGCGTCGCTTTTCGGCGCGACGCCGGCGATGCGTCCAGGCAGGATGACGTTGAGCGCCGAGATCGTGACCTCGGCGCGCTTCGCTTGGGAGAGCGGCGCGATCTCGCTCTCCGGAGCATCGGCGACCACCCATAAGCCCGCCGGGTCGCCGATTTCCACTAGCGGATCGCCGCCGGGTTGCACGGTCGCACCGGGCGCCGCCTTGACGGTGACGACGACGCCCTCGACGCTCGCGCGCACCTGAACCTGCGTGCCGTCGCCGCCGCCGGCGAGCGCCGCGTTCCTCTGGGCGCGTTCGAGCTCGCCGTGCGCCTCCTGCGCCTTCATCTCCGCCTCGAAGCGCTCGACCTCGAGCCCGACGCCGCGCTTCACCATTTCGTTCTGGCGCGCAAGCACCTCGTCGGCGAGCCGCACCTTGAGCCGTGCTTGCGCGAGGCCGGTGCGCAGCGTGAGGACCTCAGCGCTATCGATCACGAAAAGCGTCGCGCCTGCTTTCACGCGCTGACCGGGCTCGACGCGCACCGCGGCGATGCGGCCGGCGAAGGGTGCGGTGATCGCCGAGAGCGCTTTTGGCCGGAATGCGGTGCGGCCAAAATAATGGCGCCGCTCTTCTCCGGCGCTCGCGCCCACCGCTTCAATCAGCAGAAACTTGCGCGACGCGTCGGCGAGCTGCACTGCGCCGCCCGCCGCCTTAGCGGTGCTCCCGGTCGCGCCGCGGCTTTGCGTCTCGTCCTTGCTGCACGCACCGAGCGCGAGCAAAAGCGAAACGAGCCCCACGCGAACCGCTGGCGACACCGCAATCTCCTCCTAAAATCAAAGAAATGGCGGGCAGGTTACACACAAAGCTCACGAGTCGCCTGTCGCTCAGCTTGCACGTCGCGCTCGTTTTCCTTGCTACCTCCGCGCATGCGGCGCGCCCATTTTTCACCGACGACGCGCGCATCGTCGAGCACTGCCAGATCGAAACTTTCTATAAGGAGCAGCGCACGTATTCAGGCTCCGAGTTCTGGTTCCTTCCGGCGTGCAATGCGCTCGGCTTCGAGATCACCGTCGGCGCGAACCGCATCGAAGGCGAGCAGAACGAAATCTTTCAAACCAAGTTTCTGCTGAAGCCGCTCGAGCCGAACGGCATCGGCTACGCGCTTTCGCTCGGCACCTTCGGCGGCGAGCCGTACTTCAACTTCATCGCCAGCCGCTCATTCGCCGATGATCGCCTCGTCGCGCATGGCAATCTCGGCGCCTTCCGCGAGAACGGCGCCACCTGGGGAATCGGGCTCGAAGCGCTCCTCGTCGCGCCGCGCGTCTACGGCATCCTCGAGACCTTCGGCCAGCATCGCGAGACGCCGACCTATCACTACGGCATCCGCCTCTGGCTGATCCCGAACCGTCTTCAGATCGATTCGACGCGCGGCGACCAGACCGGCGCTGGCAACCGACAGTTCTATACCGTAGGGCTGCGCTTCCTTTTCTAGTTCGGGGACGGAGCCCGAACTCGGTCAACGGCTGCCTGCGCGACTGGTTGTTGCCCTTATGCCTCTACAGGCGCGCTTCATCGTCCCCGATATGGCGCTGCACATCATTCAGCGCGGCCATAACCGGAACGCCTGCTTTGCAGACGACACCGACCGGCTGATCTATTTGTCGAATCTCGCCGAGCTGCTACGAAGGAGCGGATGCGCGCTTCATGAAAATGCGCGATTTGAGACGCGACAAACGGTGGCTCGGCGCTTGTCGACAGGCGCTCAAGCCAATGCTCGAGGCGCAAGCCGGGCGCCGGCTCGAGCACACGAAACCGGGACGTCCGCCCGCATGCGAGCTCCGAGCCTCGACGCGGTCACGCTCGACCTGGGACTTTGAGTTCGGGCTCCGTCCCCGAATTAGTTCGGGCTCCGTCCCCGAACTAGTCTTCGGCGGTAAAGCCGGAGGCTTTGACGATCGGCGCCCAGCGCTCGAGGT
>JBHELS010000234.1:0-18797 GCA_046263015.1 Burkholderiales bacterium
CTTCGCCACCTGCTCGGCGGCGATGCTCGAGCCAGCGCCGGGCTTGTTGTCGATCACGATCGGCTGGCCGAGCGAGCGCTGCATCGGATCCTGAAGCGTTCGGGCGACGAAATCGGCGGCACCGCCCGGCGCGAAACCGACTACGAGACGCACGGGCTTCGACGGGTACTGGGCGAGCGCCTGGCCCGAGACAAGCATGGCGAAAAGGAGCGCCTTCATGCGAGCGCGGCTCATGCGCCGGCAATGCGCTTATTGGCAAGCGCGAGCCGATCGGAAACGTTGCGCACGAGGGCGCGCGTGAGCTGCAATTGGGCACCGAGGCTCATCCTTTCGAGCGCGGCGGGCGTGAACTCGGCGAGCAGCAGTTCGGTATGCGATTCGACCGTCGCCTGGCGCGCCTCGCCCACGGCGATATACGCCATCTCGCCGAAGAATTCTGACGTGCCGACCATGTTGAGAAGACGTCCGCCGCGCGTCACTTTCGCTTCACCTCGCGCGAGAAAGAAAAAGCTCGTACCGCGTTCTTTTTCCCGGACGATCGCGCGACCCTTGGGCAGGCGCGACCATTTGCCGGCGCGCGCGAGCTCCCATGTCTCCGCGTCCGAAAGGAGCGTGAGCATCGGCACGCTTTTCAGGAGCATGTATTTATCGCTGTCGGCAATGCCCCCGCCAGGCTGGGCAGTCTCGCCCACCCTCGAGAGCGCGAGCGCAAAATCACCCCAGCTCGCGTAGCGCTGCGCCGGCGACTTGGCGAGCGCGCGCAGCACGACCGCGTCAAGCTCCTGCGGCAGTTCGCGGCGCACTTCCGTTGGGGGAAGCGCTGGCAGCTTGACGATTTTGTCGCTGAGCGCCGGCAGATTTTCGGCAAGGAAGGGCTTTCGGCCGGTGAGGAGCTCGTAGAGCACAACGCCGAGCGAATACATGTCGCTCGCGAATGAAAGCTCCTTTCCTTGGATCTGCTCGGGCGACATGTAGTAGGGCGAGCCGAGCGCCGCGGTCTGAACGAGCTGGCTTTTCTTCAGCATCGCCGCGCCGAAGTCGGCGATCTTCACTTCCGTGCCCGACGCCATCATGATGTTGGCCGGCTTGATGTCGCGATGCACGATGCCTTCGCGCGCCGCGTACTCGAGAGCGCCGCAGCACTTGAAGCCGATCTGCACAACGTCGGCCACGGGCAGCAGCGTTCCCGGCTTCACATGCGCCGAGAGATCGCCGCCGGTAACGAGCTCCATGGCGATGTGGCCTGAATCTTCTCCCACCACGGCGTCCAGGATTGCGACGATGTGCGGGTGTCGCAGCTTGCCGGCGAGCGAGGCTTCGTTCAGGAGCTGCTTGCGGTACACGCTGCCGAACTCCGGATCACGGAATACCTCGGGTTCGATCGTCTTCAGCGCCACCTCCTTGCCGGTGAACGTGTCGCGCGCCAAGTACACCGTGCCGGTTGCGCCCTTGCCGAGGAGTTTCTGGATGTCGTATTTGCCGACTTGGAGGCTGAGGTCGATGCTGAAGCCGGCTTTATCGGTCACGTGTGTTTGTCGTGTAACGTTGGGCCCGACTGTACCCGAAACCGATCGGAGAAGAGCGGCGCCGCTTTTCCAAGGACACATGGCAATGAGAGCGTGGCTCCTTTTATTCATCGCGATACCGGCGAGCGCCCAGGTGTCGGTGCGCGAATACCGCGTGCCTGCGGGGCATGGCATCCATGACGTCTGGGCGGACCGCGCGCCCGACGGGCCGGTGTGGTTCTCCGCGCAGGCGAGCGGGCACCTCGGCATCCTCGAGCCGAAGAGCGGCAAAGTGACTTTCGTGCCGCTCGGTGCACGATCCGCGCCGCATGGCGTCATCGCCGGTGCCGACGGCGCGCCGTGGCTCGCCGACGGCGGGCAGAACGCGATCGTGCGCGTCGATGCGAAGACACATGCGCTGAAGCTCTGGAAATTGCCGCCCGAGCGCGGCTACGCGAACCTCAACACGGGCACTTTCGACGCGCGCGGCATGCACTGGTTTACCGGGCAGAGCGGCATCTACGGACGGATCGATCCTGCGAGCGGCGAGATGCGAGTTTTCGACGCGCCGAAAGGCGGTGGTCCATACGGTATCGCCGCCACGCCGCAAGGTACGGTTTACTTCGCGTCGCTCGCGGGCTCGTACATCGCGCGCATCGATTCCGCGAACGGCGCGGCGACCGTGATCGAGCCGCCGACGCGCGAGCAGGGCGCGCGGCGCGTCTGGTCCGACTCCCGCGGCAACGTCTACGTCGCGGAGTGGAACGCGGGCAACATCAGCCGTTATGAGCCAGCGAGCGGAAAGTGGACCACGTGGAAGGCGCCGGGCAAAGCGCCGCGCGTATATGCGGTGTACGTCGATGACAGCGACAAGGTGTGGGCCTCCGAATGGAGCGCGCAGGTGATGCTGCGGCTCGATCCCGCGAGCGGCACATTCGAGACCTTTCGTTCATCGAGCAACCACGCGAACGTGCGCCAGATCCACGGCCGCGCGGGCGAGGTATGGACGCCGGAATCGGCGGCCGACAAGCTGGTCGTCTATCGTTACAAGTGACAACGGCGCTCCAGCCGCGGCGGCCAGTTTCAGCCTGGCCGCCGCGGCGAGCGCTACCCGTCCCCTTGGGTCCTGCTAGGTCAGTGCAATGAGCGCGCGAAAGTCCGGCCGCGCAGGAAGTCGTACGCGTGCGGCTCGTCCTTCACGAGGTCCGAGATCGCGAGCGTGATCTCGTCGTAGATATCGTCGTACTGCGATTCGAGCTTCGGAAAAACGCCGATCTCGGTGACGAAGAGATCGGCGTCGGGAATGCGCGATTGATCGAGATCGCGCGGCAACATGGCGCGGTCCTGAACCGAGAAACCGGTCAGGGTCGGGCAGCGCGCGAAGAGCGCGCGGATCTTGGCATGGACGTCGGCTTCGAGGCGGACGAGGATGCTGTCGGGGGGGCCGGGCTTGAATTCGAAAGTCTTCATCTGTAGCGCCTTCCGGTAACGCGATGTCACCATGCATACTACAGATGAGAACGAAAAATACGACATCGGGTTTTTCCCGAGCGCACTACATCTAAAACCCGAGAACGCGAATTTCTACACGAATGTCAGCGCGTTAGCGTGACTGCGCGGCGACACATTCCGCCGCGCGTCCGCGACGAACGGCGCTAGTGCAGCGTGCGCGCGAAGGTGCGCCCGCGCAGGAGCGCTTCGGCTTCCGGCGCTTCCTCGAGGACCTCGGCGAGCGTGCGGGCGATGTCTTGATAGATCTCGCCGTACTGCGCAGCTGAAAGCCTCGGCGCGATGCCAACGTCCGAGACGAAGAGCTCGTCGTTCTCGCTCCTCACGGAAAATCCGCAGAGTTCCGGGCATCGCGCGAAGAGCGACTCGACCTGGTGCTCGAGCTGAGAGTGGATTTTCATGGCTCTACGCTATTCGCCGCACATTGCGGAAGCCTCTCGCGCAACGCGCGCCGGCCGGGTTAAGCCGCCTCCTGACATCGCCGTCGTGCGCGCGCGACATGCAGTCAAGCTATGCGACGCCGGATTACACGCCGCTTACCGATTGCGCGCTTCTCGCTTATCTTTACGATCTGCGTACTAGGAGAAAACCGCCATGGCTAAGTTTTTGATAACACCGCACTTCCGACTGCATGAATGGGTCGCGGAGGAGAAGGGATACTTCCGGGCCGAAGGGCTCGATTACGAATTCCGGGAAGCGTTCAAGGGCCGCGACCTCGCCGCCGCGCATGCCACGGCGAACAAGGTCGGCGCCTATCAAAACATCGAGGCGGGTCGCGACTCCAACGTGAGCTGCGCCTGCCATTGGACCGTCAACGTCGCCGCCTCCAAGGGCCACGCCAAGATGTATGCGGACGCGTACTCCGTATCGCCCTCCGCGGTCTTCGTGCCGCCCGAATCGCCGATCAAGACGCCCGAAGATCTGCGTGGCGTGCCGATCTCGGTGGGCCACCAGTCAGGCAGCCACTACTCGACGATTCAGGCGCTCGAGCAGTACATGCCGCTCTCCGACATCAAGCTCTCGTTCGCCGACGGCATTCTTTTTTCGCGAATGGAAAAGCTCTTCGACCGCCAGGTGCCCGCGGCGGCCGTGTTTTCGGGTCCGTACTACTTTCTCGAACAGATGGGCTTTCGCAAGGTCATCGATACCACGTTCATGATGGCGTCGATGCTGAACAACGACCCCGATCCAGAGGACATCAAGAAATTTTTTCGTGGTTTGCGGCGCGCGCAGCGCGACATCGATCTCAGGCCGGAGCTTTACACGCACTACTACAAAAAAGAATTCCCGGCCCGTTTTCTTCCGATGATGGATACGCGTCGCTGGGGTCCGGGCGAGCGCATCGTCTTCGAGCCCTACACGAAGGAAGTGTTCGAGGAATCCTTCAGGTGGATCCGCGAGCGCGATATTTTCGAGGGCCAGGACATGGGCGCGGGCAAGTACGAGGAGGCCTGCGTCTCGCTCGCCGCATAGCGGCTACTCGACGCCGCCGGCAGCGAGGGCGGACTTTGCGGCCGGCGTGCCGAGGAAGCGCGCGAGCGCCGCGGCGCTCTCGGCGTTCCCCGCATCGCGCATAGGTGCGGCAACGTAGGCATTTTTCTGCTGCACCTCCGCCGGCAGCGGCCCGACGTAGCCCACGCCCTTCTTCGTGTACATCATGATCTCGGGAATCGGCCCGAAGCCGATCTCTCGGCCGCTGCCTTTCGCAAGGTGCCGCATCACCTCGCCCGCGCTCTCGTAGCGCACGGTCTTCCCCTCAATCTCCGGGTAGATGTCGATCTTTTTCAGCATTGCCTCGATGTACTGACCGCCGGTTGCGCGGTTGAAGACCACGGCATCGGCTTCGCGCAGAGCGCGTTTCATCGCCTCGACGCTCGACACTTCCGGAATCGACGCTCCCGCGTGCACGGCGAGCCCTTGACCGACGCTTCCGAGCATCACGCGTTCCGGAGCAACGCGCCCTTCCTTCGCGAACGTATCCATCAGCGCTGGCGGCACGATGACGACGTCGAATCTCTCGCCCTTGGCGATGCGCTCGCGGATCTGCGGCGCCGTGTTGAAGGAAAGTGCCACGCGCTTGCCCGTCGCCTTCTCGAATTGCGCCACGGCCGCGACGAGCCCCGGCTCCACCGCGCCGGCGCTGAGAACCGTCACGTCCTTCCCGGCCGGCAGTTGAGCGCAGCCCAACGGCAGCGCGAGAGCGATTAAAGCAATGCGCGAATGCATGCGTCCTCCTATTGGAAAACGAGCGCGCGCTGGTCGATGCGGAAAACATCGGCCAGCCAGTCCGCCATCAGCTCTTGCCCGAGCGTCGGATTGTCGTGCTGGCAATGCTCGGCGCCGGTCTCCTCTTCCGTCGTCAGCCGCAGCGTGACTCTGACGCCGTGCTTCTTCGCATATTCGTAAACCGTCTTGGAATTCTCGACGCCGAGCACGTCATGTCCGCCGTGCAGCACGAGATAGGGGCACTTCATTTCGCCGAGCACGCCCTCGAGCTTGAAGGGCCGAGCCATCTCGATCGCCTCGGCCATGGTTTTCGCGCCGAACACCCACTTCATGTGATCGGCGAGCGCATGCTTCTCGCCGCGATCGCGGAAACGCTGCTCGACGTCCCAGATCGCGCCGTGCGAAATACAGGCCGCGAGGCGGTGTTCCTTCGAGCCGGCGCGCGCGGCATAATAACCGCCGAGGCTTGATCCGCTGACGGCAATGCGCTTCGCATCGACGTCGCTTCGCTCTTCCAGCCAGTCGATGCAGCGGCCGACCGGCACCTCGTAGTCGTAGCGCGTCGGCACTCGGTGCCGGCGCAGCGTGCCGCCTTGCCCCGGCCCGTCGACCAAAAGGACGGCAATGCCACGCTGCACGGCGCCGCGCCCGGTCATGAACCAGAGCTCGTCCTTGAACGAGTCGAGGCCACCGAACGAAACCAGCACTGGCCAGCGCTTTTCGCCTTTTGGCTTGATGAAATAAGCGGGCATCGACACGCCCCCCTCGTAGGGGATCTCGACCACCTCGCCGGGGAGGTAGCGCAGCCACTTACGGCTCGCGCGCTCGCACTTGTCGAATGTCGCCATGCGGCGCGGATCGTCGGGCAGGAGCCAGAACTCCGCCGAGCGGTAGTAATCGGCCGCCCGCAGCCAGCAGTTCATCGCCGTGCGAACGTGCCCCGCCCGCTCGGCGTCATCGCCTCTTTTATCGTTACGCTCGGCCACCACCCGCCATTCCCGGTGCCAGCTCTCGTGGTCGGGCGTCATGCGGCTCGCCGCCTGGAAGCATTCGCTCACCGCGCCGCCGCCTTCCTGGGTCTCGCCGAGCGCGCGGCGAAACTGGTAAGAGAGGAAGAAGTGGTCGTCCCAGTGATGCCAGCCGAACGGCTCGTAATGGGGCTCGCGCACGCGCTCGCTCATTGCGGCACGAACCCGATGGCTTTGACGAGCTTGCCGTACTTGTCATAGTCGCTCTTCAGCACGTCAGCGAAGAATTCCGGCGACTCGGTGCGGATGATGAGTCCCGCCGCCTCGAGCTTCTCCGCCACCTCCGGTGCGCGCATCGCGCGGTTGATCTCCTCGTTCAGCTTGAGAATGATCTCGCGCGGTGTCTTCACTGGCGCGGCGTAGCCGAACCAGCCGCCCGACTCGTAGCCCGGCACGTCCTCCGCCGCCACCGGATGATGGGGCCAGAGCGCGGGCCGCGTCTTGTTCGTCGTGGCGAGAAGCCGCAGCCGCTCCGATTTGATGTGTGGCGTCATCCCCGTGATGCCGTCAATGCCAACCATGACTTGGCCGCCGATGATGTCGGTGGCAATGGCGGCGCTTCCTTTATACGGGATATGCGTGTAGGTGAAGCCCGCCATGGTGCGCAGATGCTCGAAGGCGAGATGCGGAAAGCCTCCCTCGCCGTTGGTCGCGACGGTCAGCTGGCCCGGGTTCGCTTTTGCGTAGCGCACCATCTCGCCGATCGTCTTGAAGGGCGCTTGCGGATTGGCAACGATCGCCAGATAGTTGAACGTGGTCACCGAGATCGGCGCAAAGTCTTTCAGCGGATCATAAGGAATGTTCTTCGAGGTATGCGGCAGCACGACCATATTGCCGCCCTGCACGCAGGCGATGGTATAGCCGTCCGCCGGGCTCTTCGCGACGTAGTCGAGTCCGAGCATGCCGCTCGCGCCAGGGCGGTTCTCGACCACCACCTGCTGGCCGAGGCGCTCGGACATCTTCGGCGCGATGAGGCGCGACATGATGTCCGTTGTATTTCCCGGTGGAAATGGAATGATGATGCGGACCGGCCGATTGGGATATGCCTGCGCCTGCAAGAGCGCCGACCACAGCAATCCCAAAATGGTGACAGTCACCATTTTCATTCGCATAACGCCTCCTAGTTTTTCGGAATGATCGGCAGGAGCAGGTAAGGCTGCTTCTCCAAATGCAGCGTCACTTTTCCGGCGAAGATGCGCGGCGGTCGATCGGTCTCGTCGTCGTGCGTGAACGGCCCGCAGCCGCGCATCGGATGCTTCATGTTGGAGAGCGTGGCCGCCGCATCGTCGTGCTCGTAGTCGCGTCCACGGATGGAAAGCGCAATCCGGTACCCGGGCGGCACGACGATGCAGGTCGGCCAGATCTCGATCTCGAGCTCAACCACCTCGCCCGCCTTGAGCGGCTGCTTTTCATCGTGCGCGTGCCACGGCCGGTAGGCGAGGCTCTTCGCCCGATCGAGCTTGCGATGCGAGGCTCTTAGCCATCCCTGCCCGACCGGCGTCTTCGGATCGAGCGCCCCCTGGAAAAGCACTTCTTTCCCGACGGGATCGAAGACGCGCAGCACGACAAAGAGATCGGCGTCGCTCGTCGCCGAGGAGACGAAGAGCTTGAGCGCGCTCGGGCCGGTGATCTCCGTCTCGCGCTCCGCGACCATCGAGAACGTCACGCCATTACCCATGGGATCGTAGGCGACGGGCTTCGACGATGCCGGCGGCATGGGCGAGAGCGACATCTTTTCGGGCTCGAGGTAGAAGCGCGTCCACTGCGTGCGACGGAGCGGCCATTCGTTCTCCTCGCGCAGGACGAACTTCTCCCCCGGATAGCGCACATTGAGAAGCACGCGCGGCTGCTCGTCCCACCCGTTTCGTTCGCCTTTGAGGAAGTGATCGAAAAAGCGCAGCTGCATGCTGCGGCCGTAATCCGTATAGAACGGCGCCCAATGCGACCCGCCGTGCACTTCCAGCCACTTGTCCTTCGACCCGGCGCGGGTAAAGCCTTCGAAGTTGCCGCGCGTGTGCAAGCCCTGCCCGCCCCAATTGGCCGCCGAGAGGAGAGGCACAGTGACCTTGGCAAGGTCGGCGGTGCGCTCGAGGTAGTAGTCGTCAATGAGTTCGCGCGAGAGAAACGAATGCCACATGTCCTCGCGATTGCGGGCGAGCTCTTCCTCGCTCAAAGTTTCCGGGCCGCAGACGAGCTCGCCGGTGTTCGGGTTCTTCTTGCCGCGCGTGCCAACACCGTGCTGCACGGTCTTCACCTGCATGTCCTGCCAGTTCTTGCGGAAGCTGCAGATGATGCCGCCATGGCGCGCGCTTTCGCGATACGGATCGTTCCAGCCCTCCCAGACGCAGATCGCGGCGAGATGCGGCGGCTGGAGCGCGGCGGCGCGCCACTGGTTCGAGGCGTAGTACGAGATGCCGTTCATGCCAATCTTGCCGGTGCACCACGGCTGGCGCGCGGTCCACTCGATGCATTCGTAGATGTCACGCGACTCGCGCGCGTTGTTATGACAGAGATAGCCCGGCGAGCGCCCGGCGCCGCGCGAGTCGATACGAACGCAGGTGTAGCCATACGGCACCCACTTTTCCGGATCGACCACTTCCCAATTCTGGTAGCGGTTCGAGGAGCCCGCGAGAACATCGGGGTTCTCGCGCGCCATGATTTCCCAGGCGGTCTTGTAGCCTTCCTGGAATGGGAGGCCCTTGCCATACGGGCCATAGCTCAAGATCGCCGGATGGCGGCCTTCATCCGGACGGAAGACGTCGGCACGCAGCACGACGCCGTCATCCATCGTGATCGGAACATCCCAATCGATTTTCATGGGTAGCCGGGCGGTGGCGTAAATGGCCCGGTGAGGAGCGCGAGCTTCTCCGCGAGCGCGAGGAGTTCGGGCTCGCTCCAGCGTTTGCCGACGAGCTGCACGCCGATCGGCAGGCCATCGCGCGAGCGCGTGAGCGGCAACACGACGGCCGGATGGCCGGTCAAGTTGAACGGGCAGGTATAGGCCGTGCCGGCGATGAAGTAAGGCACAGGCGTGCCGTCGACATTGATCGGCGTGCCGAAGGGTACGTGGCCGATCGCGGGACCGACGCTCACCGGGCAGATGAACGCGTCGCAGCGCTCGAAGAAGCGCTCGAGCGCCGTGATGAGCCCGTCGCGGCGCGTGAGCGCGGCGGCGTAGTCGCCAATCGTCGCGTGCGCGCCCTTGGCCGAGCCGCGGGCGACCGCCCAACGCTCGCCGAGGGTGGCGTTCAGCGCCGCGACCCTTTCGCGGCTTCGCTCGGCGCCGGTCGCGGCGCGCTCGGCGATTGCGATTTCGCCCCACGTTTCCCAGGCATCATCGAAGCTGAAGCCGTCGGGATTTCGCTCGTCCACCGCACAGCCGAGGCGAGCGAGCTCGACGGCCAATTTCTGGATCGCCACCGCGGTGTCGCGCGATACCGGCACGTCGCCAAAGCGCGCGCTCCAGGCGAAGCGATGCGCCGCAAGCGCTCGTTCGGGAGACTCGCGCCAGGGCACGGGCGGCACGTCCCATTCGACATCGTCCGGACCGCCGATGATCTTCGTCACGAGCGCGAGGTCGGCCACCGAACGCGCGAGCGGCCCAAGCACGTTCATGTGACGCACCGCGCGCGGCACCCCGGGCGGCTCGGGGATGTGGCCGGTGTTCGGCACGCGCCGCTCGGTAGTCTTCAGCGCGAAGAGGCCGCAGAAATGCGCGGGCGTGCGCACCGAGCCCGCGAGGTCGCTGCCGACATCGAACGCCGAGAGTCCGGCGGCTACGGCGGCCGCGCCACCACCCGTCGAACCGCCGGGCGTGCGCTGCAAGTCCCAGGGATTATTCGTGCGGCCGAAGATCGGATTGTCGGCGCGATAGTCGGCCGAAAGCGGCGGTACGTTGGTCTTTCCGAGGAGGATCGCGCCGGCGGCGCGAAGTCGCGCGACGGCGGTTGCATCGCGCGCCGGCACGTAGTCCTTGAGCGGCGGATGGCCGCCCGTTGTCTTCAGGCCGGCGGTCTCGAGCGCGTCCTTGATCGACATCGGCACGCCGTGCAACGGGCCCCAAAGCTCGCCGCGCGAGATGGCCGCGTCCGCTTCGAGCGCGCGATGCGCCGCGCCCGCCTCGTCGATAGTGCAGAGGGCGTTGAGCGATGGATTGTGACGCGCGATTCGCGCTAGATACAGCTCGGTCAGCTCACGCGCCGAAAGACGCCGGGCGCGCAACGCCGCGGCGAGCTCGACCGCGCTCGAAAACGCATCGACCGGCACGCGGGCATTCTAGCCCGCGGAAAATCGGCTTCTGCCCGCGGTTTCGCTCAGTGCAGCGTGCGAACGAACGTGCGCCCGCGCAAGACGTCCTTCGCGCTCGGGCGCTCGTACATGAAGTCGAGGAGCGCCACGGCGATCTCGTTATAGATGGCCTCGCATTGTTCGGCGTTGATGAACGGATACACGCCGATGTCGGTCACCACAAGCTCGCGCTCGAGGGCGAGCGAACGCAGCTCTTCGGGGAGGGCGGACGAATCCTGGACGGTGAAACCGTGTAGCTGCGGGCAGCGCTCGAAGATGATGTCGAGCCGCGCCGCCAGGTCTTCGTCAAGAGGCGGCAGCTCGGCATTCAGGTTTCCCAGCTGGAGGGGCTTCATGCCGGGCACTCTCGCAAGCCCCGTGCCAGGGACGGGGACTCAGTGCAGATAGCGCACGAAGGTTTTGCCGCAGAGCAGCTCCTTCGCCTGCGGCCACGCCTGGCACGCCGCGCTGATCGCGGCCGCGATCGCCCCGTAAACCTCGTCGTATTGCGCCTTGCCGAGCCGCGGCGCGAGGGCGATTTCGAAGATGAAAAGTTCCCCATGCAGCGTCGTCGGATCCATGTGATCCGGCAAGCCCGAGCGGTCGCGCACGCTAAAGCGAAATAGTTCCGGGCAGCGCGCGAACACTGCCTCGATGCGCTTTAGCACGCGCGCCTCGACACTTCCCATGACTCCCTCCCGGGCGCCACTATACTTCGCGCATGGAGGGAGGGAACGCACTGCTTTTGCAGGCGGCGATCTATTTCGCAGCCGCCGTGATCGCCGTCATGGCCGCGCACCGCTTCGGTCTCGGCTCGGTCGCGGGTTACCTCCTCGCCGGCATCGCCGTCGGCCCATGGGGCTTCAAGCTGATCCATGAGCCGCAGGCGATACATCGCTTCGCCGAGCTTGGCGTCGTCTTCCTTCTCTTCGTGATCGGCCTTGAGCTCGAGCCGCACCGGCTCTGGAGCATGCGCAAGCGCCTCGTCGGCCTCGGGCTCTCGCAGGTGCTCGGTTCTACCGCCGCGATCGCCGGTGCGGCGCTCGCAGGCGGCGTCGACCTGCGCGCGGCGCTCGTGGCAGGCCTTGCGCTCTCGCTTTCTTCTACGGCGCTTTCACTGCAACCGCTCACGGAACGCGGCGCGCTCGGCACGCAGGGCGGGCAGGCGAGCTTCGCCATCCTGCTTTTCCAGGACCTGGCCGTGATACCGATGCTCGCTATGTTGCCGCTGCTCGGCACCTTGGGCGGCTGGTCCGGCTTTTCCTGGCAGGGCATCGGCTTCGCCGTCGCCGTGGTCGTGGGCACGCTGGTGCTCGGCCATTTCATCGCCCGACCGGTCTTCCGGCATATCGCGCGCACGCGCCTGCGTGAAATTTTTACCGCCTTTGCGCTCCTGCTGGTGCTTGGCATCGCGCTCCTTTTCGAGGTGGCGGGCCTCTCCATGGCGCTCGGCGCCTTTCTCGCCGGAGTGCTCCTCGCCGAGTCGGAATACCGCCACGAGATCGAAGCGGCGATCGAGCCCTTCAAGGGCCTACTGCTCGGACTGTTCTTCATCTCGGTAGGGATGAGCGTCGACTTCGGCGTGCTCCTCAACCGGCCGTGGCTCGTGGTCGCGATCATCGTGGTGCTTTTCCTCCTAAAGGGAGCGGTGCTCTGGCTGATCGCCGAGCGCATGCGGCTGCCAAAGAGCGAACGGCCGCTCTTCATCCTGCTCCTCGCGCAAGGCGGCGAGTTCGCGTTCGTCATCCTCGGCCTTGCGGCCTGGAACGGGGCGGTCGCCGAGTCGACGGCCCAGGCGATCACGCTCGCCGTGGCGCTTTCGATGATCGCAACCCCCTTCCTGCTCGTCATCTATGACCGGTTTGTCGCGCCGCGCTTCGCCGACACGCCGCCGCGTCCCGCGGAGATGCCCCGGCCTTCGCAAGTCATCGTCGCCGGACTCGGCCGCGTCGGCCAGGTTGTCGCACGGCTCCTGAACGCGAGCGGCTTTCAGCCGACCGTGCTCGACGACGATCCCGACGAGGTGGAGGAGCTACGCAAATTCGGCTTTCGCGTCTTCTACGGCGACGCGACGCGCCTCGATCTTCTCCTTGCCGCGGGCGCGGAGAGCGCCGATCTGCTGGTGATCGCCCTCGACAATCCGGACGCCATCACGCGCCTCGCGCGCACAGCGCGCATGCACTTTCCGCGGCTCCGCATCATCGCTCGCGCGCACGACATGCGCCATATGTTCGAGCTGCGGGACCTCGGCGTCGAAATGGTCGAGCGCGAGACCTGGCTCTCCTCGCTCAAGCTCGGCGAAACGGCGCTCGCCGTGATGACCCAGGACCCCGAGCGCGCACAACGCGCGACGCGCGCCTTTGCCGAGCACGATCACGTGGTTCAGGCGAAGCTCTACGCCGTGCACAAGGAATCGCCGAGCGCGCATGTCATCGTCTCGAACGAGCTTCGCGATCAGCTGAAGCGCGCGCTTGCCGAGGATGATTCGGAAGTAAGGAGTAGACTCGCGCCATGAGCGCCGCCGAATCCCCGGGCAGGTCGCCGGCCGCGCCGGCGAAGGACGGCTACACCGAGCTCGCCGAGCGCATCTTCATCGCGCTCTCGGCGCGCGTTTACGGCACGCTCGCCGGCACCGAGCAGAAAAAGCCCGATCCGAAGGCGCTCGCCGCGTTCAGCTTCAAGCTCGCCGAAGCATTCGAGGAAGCGACCAACGAGACGCCGCGCCGCAAAGCCGAGCTCGAGGCGCGCCGCAAGGCCGGCGTTAAGCTGGACGAAGTCGATCTCTCGGGCATTTTGAAGGCGCAAAAGAACCCCTGACGTTTCTCCTCGTCCACGGCGCCTGGGGCGGCAGCTGGATGTGGTCTCGCGTCGCGCCGCTTCTGCGACAAGCCGGCCATGAAGTGCATACACCCTCGCTCACCGGTATCGGCGAGCGCTCGCATCTCGCCTCACCGGCGGTGAGCGTGTCGACGCATGTGACGGACGTGCTGCAATGCCTGCGCTATGAGCGGCTCAGCGACATCGTGCTCGTCGGCCACAGCTATGGCGGCATGGTGGTGACGGGCGTTGCCGAGCAAGCGCCCGAGCGCGTCGCGGCGCTCGTCTACCTCGATGCCTTCGTGCCCGCGGATGGCGAGGCGCTCTTGGATCTCTTGCCGGGCGCCGTGCGCTCAGCCTTCCCGGCCGACGGCTGGCAAGTGCCGCCGCTTGCGCCGGAGCGCCAAGGCCTGCGCGATGCCGACGAGATCGCATGGCTCGACGGCCGGCGCGACCCGCATCCGCGAGGTTGCTTCACGGAGCCGCTCGCGCTCGAAGGACGCTATGGCGGCAGGCGCGCCTACATCTTCTGCAATGGGTATTCGCCGACCAGCTTCACGCCCTTCGCCGAGCGCGCGCGAAACGACCGCGCCTGGCGCTACCACGAGCTCCCAACTCACCACTATCCTCATGTTTCCATGCCTCGGGAAACCGCCGAGCTTCTCGCCGCCATTGCCAAGGAGCACCGATGAAAAACCTGATCGCCCTCGCCGCTGCCGTCGGCGTGTGCGCCACGCTCGCGGGCTGCGATACCACCGTCACGAAGCAAGAGATGGAAACGGCCGATTACGGCCCGAAGCCGGGCAATTACCAAGACGAAATCCGCAGCTACCTGAAGCTACGACTTACCGATCCGAAGGACGCAATCGTCGAATTCCGCACCGAGCCGAAGCAGCTCTACCAGCGCGGCACCCCGGTGCGCGGCGAACAATACGGCTGGGGCGTGTGCGTCTGGGTGAACGACAAGAATAAGCAAGGCGCCTACGAAGGCTTCTTCCCGATGAGCTTCATCCTGCGAAACGAGAAGATCGTCGCCGTCAACGGCGGCCCCGACGACGCCAACATCATCGGCGCCAAGTACGCGCGCGAGCACTGCGAGCGCCTCGGCGCCCCCTTTAAGCAATAGAAATTTTTACGGCTTGCCGATGAAGTCGGTCTTGCCGACCTCGACGCCGTTGTGCCGCAGGATGTTGTAGGCCGTCGTCAAGTGAAAGTAGAAGTTCGGATACGCAAACCCGAGCAGGTATTGCATCCCCTTGAAGCGGCGCTCGCCGCTTCGCATCGGTAGCACGATCTCCTTTTCCTCCGAGCCGTCGACGCGCTCGGGCTTGACCGACTCGATGAAGTCGACGGTCTTCGCAATGCGCGCCTTCAGATCGGCGAAAGTCTGCTCGGTGTCCTCGTGCTTCGGGATGTCCACGCCCGCGAGGCGCGCGAGCGCTCCCTTCGCCGTATCGCAGGCGATCTGCACCTGGCGCGTGAAGGGAAACATGTCCGGATAGAGCCGATAGCTGGTGAGCGCCGAAGGCTCGATCTTCTTCGCGGCGCAATGCGCTTCCGCCTTGTCGATGAGCGCCGAGAGATTGCGGAGCATGCTGGCAAAGCGCGGCGCCGAAGCCTGATACATTGAAATGGTCATGAAGAAAAATTCCGAAAGTGGGGGAGCCGATTCTAAGCCGCGGCGGATCTATTACGGCTGGTACATGGTCGGCGCGGGCGCGAGTCTTCAATTCCTGCTCGCCGGATTGATGACGCAATCCTTCGGTGCGTATGTGGCGGTGCTTCAAGCCGAGCGCGGCTGGAGCAAGACCGCTCTTTCGGGCGCCGCCGCGCTCCAGCAGATGGAATCCGCGCTCCTCGGGCCGCTCCTTGGCTGGCTGATCGACCGATTCGGACCCCAGGGCATCATCCGCACCGGCATCGTCGTCTTCGGCTGCGGCCTGATGCTCCTTAGCCAGACCGACACGCTGCCCACGTTCTACGGCGCCTTCCTCGTGATCGCGGTCGGTGCGAGCTGCTGCGGGCTCTTCCCGATCAATGTCGCGCTCATTCACTGGTTCGAGCGCTGGCGCGCACGCGCGCTCTCGTCGATGTCGATCGGCCTTGCGCTCGGCGGCATTTCCGTGCCGCTTGTCGCGTGGTCGCTCTCGAGCTACGGCTGGCGCACGACGGCGCTTGCCTCGGGCGCTATCGCGATCGTCGTCGGCCTGCCGCTCGGCATGGTGATGAAGCGCCGGCCCGAGGATTACGGCTATACGATGGATGGCCTGTCACCCGCGACGGCCACGCAACGCGGTGAGGCGCAAGCGGCCGATCCCCGGCGCGATTTCACCGCCCGGGAAGCGCTACGCACCAAGGCGTTCTGGCTCCTCTCGCTCGGCCACGGCTTCGCTCTTCTCGTCGTTCACGCGGTGAGCGTCCACTCGATCACCCACATGAAGGAGGACCTCGGCTACTCGCTCGAGGAGGCGTCCTTCGTCTATACACTCCTCACGCTCTCGCAGATTGGCGGCGTGGGCGTGGGCTGGCTGATCGGCGATCGCTACGACAAGCGCTTGATAGCGGCGTTTTGCATGCTCATGCACATGAGCGGCCTGCTCCTTCTCACGTATGCGTTGAACGCCGCCATGGTGGTCGCCTTCGCCGTGCTGCATGGCGCTGCATGGGGGCTGCGCGGGCCCTTCATGCAGGCGCTGCGCGCGGACTACTTCGGCCGCAGCGCGATCGGCATGATCCTTGGCCTCTCGCTCATGATCATCGTCGTCGGGCAAGTCGGCGGCCCGATGATCGCCGGCATTTTTGCCGACCTGACGGGCAGCTACAGAACGGGCTTCACCATCCTCGCGCTGCTCGCCGGGCTTGGCTCGCTCTTCTTCGTGCTCGCAAGCAAGCCCGAGCGGCCGTTTCGTTAGAAAAACGCGAGCGTTCGCGCTTCGATGCTCTGCCGGGGCGGTGCCCCGGCGGGCGATGTCGGGTCGTCGAAGGACGTGTGCGGCGTAAAGCGGGCGCGGTCCTTCGCCGAGTCGTACACCTTGAAGACAATCGCCTCGTCCCGGCGCATCTCGGGGAAATAAAACCAGCGGTGGCGCGGGCTGAATTTCAGTCGATAGGTCTGCCCGACGCGATTGGGATAACGCCGCTCGGCGACGAGCAGATCCTCCGCTGCAACGGAGCGAGCATCCGCCATCGCGAGCGGGTTGGCGCGAAGCGCCTGCGCCGCGCTTGCATAGGCAGGACGCCACACCTGAATGATGGCGAAGCGCCGCTCGAGGAGCGCTTGCGCTTCGTCGCCCATCAGGTCGCGCACGCGCTGCGGCCCCGACCACTCGGTGTAGTCGTTGTGCGCCGAAAGTACCGGCTCGCGGAGAAGCTTTGCCTCCCGCTCGGTCTCATCGCCTGAGCGCAGCGTATGGTCGAACACCACGACGCGCCGAGCGCCCGCCAGGCGCAAAACCAAGGCCTCGACTTCCGGGTAGTAGACGCGCTTCAATTCCTCGGAATCGAAGAAGTTTTTCACCGCGCTGCGCTGCTCGACGAGGATAAAGCCGTTCACGTCGAGCGCCAGATCCCCCGCTTCGCGGCCGTTCGCGATATCGACACGATATTTTTCTTCGGGCCCGCTCGTTCGTCGCCGGATGTTGTTCGGGCCGAACGTTTCGTTGACAAGTTTTTCGCCGGTATCTCGCGTGTAGGTGATGTCGGCTTGCATGCTCGCATTCTAGAATGCGGAAAAACCAAAAGGAGGACCGATGGGCAATCGCCGCGAATTTCTGCGCCTGGCCGCCGCGGGCGCGATGTGGCCCGCCGCTCGAGCCTGGGCGCAGAAATCGAAAAAGCCCGAGGGTATTTTCGTCAATGACGTGCACGGCCAGCTCTCCGGCACCTATGTGCACCGCATCGTGCAGCCCGAGAGCCTCGACGGCGTGCGCGCGGCGCTCAAGTCAGCGGCGAGCGACAAGCGCGCGCTTTGCATCGCGGGCGGCCGCCATTCGATGGG
Source organism: Burkholderiales bacterium (assembly GCA_046263015.1). Lineage (GTDB taxonomy): Bacteria > Pseudomonadota > Gammaproteobacteria > Burkholderiales > SG8-39 > SCGC-AG-212-J23. The sequence continues at coordinate 17,370 of JBHELS010000234.1, forward strand.
CTCGCAGGCTTTCGCCACCGACGGCGTGCTCATCGACACGCGCAAGCTCACTCGGGTGCTCGCTTTCGACGGCGAGCGCGGTCTCGTCGAGGTCGAGGCCGGTATCGAGTGGCCCGAGCTCCTCGAGGCGCTGAATTTTGCGCAGCCGGGCGAGCGCAAGTGGGGCTTCAACCAGAAGCAGACCGGGGCCGATCGCCTGACGCTGGGCGGCTCGCTCGCGGCGAACGCGCACGGCCGTGGGCTCACGCTACCGCCGATCATCGGCGACGTGGAGGCGATCAAGCTCGTCGATGCGCGGGGTCGACTTCATAACTGCAGCCGCACGGAGAATGCCGAGCTCTTCAGCCTGGCGATCGGCGGCTATGGGCTTTTCGGCTTCATCTATTCGGTGACCCTGCGACTCGTGCCGCGGCGGCTCCTCGAGCGCGTGGTGGAGCTGCGCAGCGTCGAGGGCCTGATGCACGCGTTCGATGAGCGCATCGCGGAAGGCTTTCTCTATGGCGACTTCCAGTACGCGATCGACGAGGCCTCGCCCGACTTCCTGCGCCGCGGCGTCTTCTCCTGCTACCGGCCCGCGGACGCCTCGCGCACCGCCACGCCCACGCAGCGCGAGCTCTCGGAGAAAGACTGGACCGAGCTGCTCTATCTCGCGCACGCCGACAAATCCGAGGCGTTCAAGCGCTACGCCGACTATTACGTCTCCACCAACGGCCAGCTCTACTGGTCCGACGAGCACCAGATGAGCATCTATCCCGAGAACTACCACCGCACGATCGACCAGCGCATGGGCGCGGCAAACCGGGCGACCGAGGTGATCACGGAGATCTACTGTGAGCGCGATGCGCTCGAGTCGTTCATGGCGGCCGTGCGCGCCTACGCCGTCGCGCAGCGGACCGAGATCGTCTATGGCACGGTGCGGCTCATCGAAGAGGATCGCGAGAGCTTCCTCGCCTGGGCAAAGAAACCCTACGCGTGCGTGATCTTCAACCTGCACGTCGAGCGCACCTCGAGCGCCGTCATCCGCGCTTCGGATGCGTTTCGCGCCCTCATCGACATCGGCCTACGCCATGGCGGCAGCTATTACCCGACGTACCACCGCTATGCGCTCAAGCGCCAGGTCGAGGCGGCGTTTCCGCAATTCGAGCAATTCCTGAAACTCAAGCGCAAATACGATCCGGGCGAGCTCTTCCAGAGCGACTGGTACCGTCACTACAAGAAGATGTTTTTCGGCTGAGCGCGGATGTCCGCAATGAGCGCATGATCAGCGAGCCGACGACGCTCGCCACCGATTACCTGCTCGCGCTCGTGACCGGCGCGGCGGGCCTGTTGACGCTGCGCAACGCCAGAGATGAAAACTCGCGCCGCTGGTGGGCGGCGGCGTTCATGGCGCTCGCGCTAGGGGCGGCGCTCGGAGGCACCTATCACGGC
>JBHELS010000235.1:0-3025 GCA_046263015.1 Burkholderiales bacterium
TTCGAAGGATGTGGATGCGGCGGAGCGCTTCGCGGTCGAGGAGCTCGGCTTCAAAGTGTCCGATCGCACGCGACACATGACCTTCGTGCGCTGCAATCGCAAGCACCACTGCATCGCATATGCACGCGCCGGCTTTTCGTCGCTTAACCATATCGCCTTCGAGATGATGGACGTCGATGCGGTGATGCGCGGCATCGGCCGGCTGCGCGACGCGGGCTTCGCACCCGTCTGGGGCCCGGGACGGCATGGGCCGGGCAATAACGTCTTCGGTTATTTCGTCGGCCCGCACGGCGGTGTCATCGAGTACACGGCGGAAGTCGCCGAGGTCGGGGACGATTACAAGGTCGGCGCCCCCGACGATTGGAAATGGCCGCCCGGGCGCACGGACCACTGGGGCGTGTCGACGCGCGACAACGAGCGCATCGGCAAGGCCGAGCAGGCATTTCGCTGGCTATAGGAGTTCGGCAGGAGTTCGGGGTCAGGGCCGCAATATTTGACGCACGATTCGAGGAGGAGGGAATGAGAACGACGTTTCGCCTGCTATGCGCGGTCGCGCTGCTGTCACTTGCCGGAGCCGCGCTCGCGCAGGACACGGTCAAGATCGGCCTGATCGTCGATCGCATCGGCTTCGCAAAAGCCTGGTCGGAGCCGATCACGCAGGGCGCGATCTACGCGGCGAAGGAGCTGAACGCCAAGGGCGGCGTGCTCGGCAAAAAGGTCGAGCTCCTGATCGAGGACGATCAGTCGAAGCCCGACCTCTCGGCGACTGCGGCGCGCAAGCTCTCCGAAGCGGGCGCCGATTTCATTCTCTCGCTCACCCACACGGTCGCGGCGCTGCAGGCGCAAACGGTCACGGTCGAGACGAAGACGCCGCATCTCGCGCCGTCGCTCACCGTCGATACGCTGACGACGCAGATCGAGAATCCGAACTTCTGGCAAACCGGGCCGCTCGCCTCGACGCAGATCGCGACGCTTCTCTCGTACGCGCGCGAGAAGCATTACCGCCGCGTCGCGCTCGTCTCGGACAACTCCGCCATCAGCCAGGCGACCGCGAAGGCGTTCAAGGACGAGTTCAAGAAGACCGGTATGGAGGTCGTGAGCGACGAGATCCTGCCGGCGGGGTCCGTATCGGCGGAGGCGCAGATGCAGAAGGTGCGGGCGGCTAAGCCCGACGCGATTTTCCTCGCCACGCTTCTCACGCCGGAGAACCTGCTCGTCCTCAAGGCCTATCGCCAGAGCGGCATGAAGACGCCACTCGTCGGCAACTACAACCTCGCGGTGCCGGTCTATATGACGGTCGCGAAGGGGCTCCTCGACGGCATCACCTTCGTCGACGCCTGGGATCCGGCAAAGCCGCAGGTAAAAGCGTTCGTCGCCGGCTTTACGAAAGAGATGGGTTACGAACCGCACAACATGATGGGCTACGGTTACGACGGCGTGATGCTCGCCGCCGATGCGATCCGCCGCGCCGGCAGCACCGACAAGGAAAGCGTGCGCCAGGCGATGCAGGCGACCAAGGGCTACAAGGGCGTGCTCGGCAGCGAGAAAGCCACCTACGGCTTCGCCGACGGCAAGCGCATCGGCTTCGATCCCCAAGGCATGGTGGTGCGTATGTACGAAGGCGACAAGCAGGGGCGCGTGCTGCACGTCGGCACCAAATAATGGTGACAGTCACCATTTAATAATCGTGACAGTCACCATTTTTTGAAGGAGATGACGATGGAGAAATTCGTCCCCATCCGGGGACTGCACCACTGGGCCTACCGCTGCCGCGACGCCGAGGAGACGCGCCATTTCTACGAGGATCTCCTCGGGCTGCCGCTCACCCATTTCATCCGCGAGGACGAGTACACCGGCTCGAGCGGCGAGCGGGTCGAGAAGTTCGCGCATGTCTTTTTCGAGATGGCTGATGGCAGCTCGCTCGCCTTCTTCGATCTCGGCGACGATGTGGCGGCCGAGCCCTCGCCCAACACGCCGCGCTGGTGCAACCACATGGCGCTGCGAGTCGCCTCGCTCGCCGATCTCGAGAAGGCGCACAAACGGCTCGAGGCCGCCGGGGTCAAGGTGGTCGGCCCGATCGACCACGACGGCTGGGTGAAATCGATCTACTTCTTCGACCCGAACGGCGCGCGGCTCGAGCTCACCACCGTGACCGGGGCCGAGAAGGAGCCCGAGTACCGCGCCCGGGCGCGCGCCGAGCTCGACGCCTGGACGCGCGAGAAGCGTAAAAAGAAGGCTGTCGCTTAGTCGCTTGCCGTCCAAAATAGGCGCGGACGGCGATAAGACCGTCGAGCCTTTCAAAAGAATTACGTACTTGGTACCGATTTCGTGACGTTCGCGCTCGGCGTGCTGCCGGTGGTGCTGCTCCTCATCGGCTTTCCGATCTACGTGGTGCTGCTCGCAGCGGTGAGCGTGGCGCTGGTGTTTTACATGCACGTGCCGCTCGCGGCGCTGCATCAGAATCTTTTCGGCGCGATCGATGCGTTCGCGCTGCTCGCGGTGCCGTTTTTCATCTACGCGGGCGAGCTGATGTCGCGCGGCTCGGTGGCGCAGCGGATCGTCGATTTCGTGCAGGCCGGCGTCGGCCGTATTCCCGGCAGCCTCGGCGTCACCGCGGTGGGCACATCGGCGATCTTCGGCGCGATCTCCGGCGCAAGCGCCGCGACGGTGGCGACGGTCGGCAAGGCGATGCTGCCGCCGATGCGTCGCGCGGGTTATCCGGAAACCTTCTCGGCGGGGCTCATCACCGCGGTCGGCGCGATCGACATCATCATCCCGCCCTCCATCCCGATGATCGTTTACGGCACCGCGGCGCAGGAATCGGTGCCGCGCCTCTATGCCGCGGGCATCCTGCCCGGGCTTCTGATCGCCGTGCTCATTGCAGCGTACGTCGTCTGGTACGCAAAGCGCCACGGCTTCGAGCGCGGCCACGAATTCAGCCTGCGCGAGTTCGGCCGGGCCTTCGGCCGCGGCATCTGGGCGCTCGGCGCGCCGTTCATCATCCTTGGCGGCATCTACGGCGGCG
>JBHELS010000236.1:0-28839 GCA_046263015.1 Burkholderiales bacterium
GAACGATTGCCGCTCGGCCAGCCGCTGTGGAGCTCGAGCGCGCGCGCAAGGCGCGCCACGAGGTGTTCGCGCGAGTGCTCGAGCTTCATGGCGCGCTCGCGCGCGAGATGCTCGAGGTGCGTCTCGACGCGCGAAAGCACCGCCGCGCCTGCGAGCGGCTTCGTCAGGCAGTCGATGGCGCCGTGGCGAAAGCCTTGCGCGATGTCCGCGCCCCTGACCGCCTCGCAGAGCATGATCACCGGCAACTCGGCGAGGGCCGGCGTGCCGCGCATCGCCTTGCACACCTCGTGGCCGCTCGTGCCGCCGAGGTCGGCGTCGAGAAGAACGAGGTCCGGGCGCGGCGCTTCGAGCGCCAGACGAAGCGCCGAGCGCGCGTCCGCCGCGGCCTTCACGGCGTGCAGCTTGCCGAGCGTGGACTCGAGGAAGCGGCGGACTTCCTCCGCATCGTCGACCGCGAGAATCGTGGACTTGGGCGCGCTCACGGCGCGAACTGTAGCGGAAGCGCCGCAAGCCCGCCGTGAGCAGCTACACGGCCAGGCGCGCGCGGAGCTTGCGGCCGACAATCAACGTCAGGGCGAGGAGCGCGGCGATGCCGGCGCCGAAGAGCGCCCAGTTCGCGGCTCCGCCTTGTGCAAGGGCATCGCGCCCCGTGGCGCCGAGGTACACCTTGATGGCGAGATCGGGGAGAACGCCGAGCGCGGTCGCGACCAGATAGTCGTCGAGTCGCACGCGCGTCAGGCCGAGGAAATAACTCTTCAGCCCGCAGGGCACGGCGGGCGTCATGCGGAAGAGGAGCACGATCTTCTTCGGCTCCTTCGCCACCGTGTGATCGATTGCCTTGAACGTCTTGCTTCGCTTTGCCGCGCGCTCGATCCAGGCGCGCAGCACGTAGCGCGCGAGCAGCCAGCCGGCGAGCGCCGAGGCGAGAACACCGAGCTCGGCCGCCGCCATGCCCCAACCGATACCGAAGAGCGCCCCTGCCGCGATCGGGAAGACCCATGCCGGGAGCAAGAGGAGCAGCGCCGCCGCATACGCCGCGCAGAAAACGAGGAGCGCTGCGAGCGGGTTCATGCCCTCGATCGCGTCTTCGAACCGCGACCACCATCCGTGCGGTATCAGCGCCGCCGCGGCGATGCCGAGCATGATGACGATGGCGCCGAGCAGCCATTCCGGCCTGAGCTTGCCGCGTACGAGCGCGTGGCCGGCGGCTAGAGAGAGCACCAGCCACACCGTGCTCGCGCAAGCGGCGGCCACCACGTCCGAGAGGTAGTGGGCGCCGAGGTACATGCGCGAAAAGGCGACCAGTGCGACGGCGACGACGGCGCCGGCGACGCAGGCGGCACGCCGGCGCCCATCGTAATAGCGCGAGACGAGAAAGGCGGCGAGCACGCCATAGAAAAGCACCGCGCCCGCCGTGTGGCCGCTCGGAAAACTGAAGCTCTCGAGGACGAGAAGCGGATTGTCAAAGTGCGGCCGCAGCCGCTCGTAGCTCACCTTGAGCAGCGTATTCAGGAGCATGCCGCCTGCGAGCGAGGCGGTGAGCGTCGCGATCCAATACCACTCGCGAAGCCGCGCGAGCAGCGCGCCGAAGATCAGGCTCCACGCGGTCATGGCGACCGGCGCGTGCAGGTAGGTGATCAGGAAGAAAAAAGCGGTGAGCGGACGGCTCCCGTGCTCGTGGAGCCAGGTCGCGACGCGACTGTCTACGCCGACGAGCGCGCTACGCGCCGTGACATTCCAGGCAATCGCGAGAAAAAGCGCGCCGGCGAGCAGCAGCGCGCTCCAGCCGGCGATGGCGAGAGCGCGCGGCGAAAGGCTGGGCGGATGCGGCGCTCGCGGACCGAGCGGGCCGCGGATCGCCTCGGCTCTCGCGCGGCGCGCCCGCAAGCGCTACTTCGGCTCGGCGCTCTTGCGCGCCTGGCGGTCGGCCTTTCTCGCGGCGCGCTTCGTCTTGCGCTTGACCTTGCGACCTTCGCTCTTCGCTTTCTGCTCGGCGCGATCGGCCTTGGCATCGGCCTTGTCGGCGGTGGACTGCGCGCCGGCCGGCACGAGAAAGCCGGCGAGCATGAGCGCGAACGCGGTAGCGACGAGTCGTTTCATGGCTTCTCCTTCGGGTGAATGGGGACCGCCGTTCTAGCAGAGCGGACGGCCCCTCTTCAACCGCGACTTACGGCGCGGGATGCCGCAGGTAACCGTCGTTCGTGATGGCGATGCGGTCGCCGATCGCCAGCCCGCCGGCGCCGGTGTCGACGTATTGCAGCGTCCCGTCGTCCATGCGCAAGCCGACGCGTTTGTTCGCGTCGGGCACGCCGCTGCCGGCGGCAGCCGAGGCCGGAAGGTCGAGGATCGACTCGATGCGGCCGGTGCCGGCGCGAAGCGGTGCCGGCGCGCTCGGCGCGACGACCACCGAACCCGAGCTCGGCTGCGGCACGACGACGGCGGTGCCCGCAGGCGTGTTTTGGGGCACGATCACCGCGGTCGGGGGGGACTGCACGATCACGGGCGCGGGCGCCGGGGCGACCCTCGATTCGGTAGCGCAGCCGGCGAGCGCCGCGAGCGCGATTGCGGAAACAACGAAAGGCAGTTTGCTCATGGGAAGTCTCCTTAAAGGCGCCATGAAACGAGCAAAACTCGTACCGTTCGTTAAATGGTGACAGTCACCCCTTTTTGTGCGGCGCCCGGCGCGCGCCGATGAGGGCTATTTATGCTGGCGTTTGTTCGTGACAATCACGATTTTCTGAGCCCACTGATAGACCGGGACGCCGACGGCGAGGATCGCGAGCGCTGTCAGCACAGCGGAGATCGGCCGCATGAAGAAGATGCCGAGGCCTGCGTCGGAGATGATCAGCGATTGACGCAGCGCGCGCTCGGCGAGCGGGCCGAGGACGAGCGCGAGAACCAGCGCCGCCGGCGAGTAACCGAGCTTCTTCATGAAGTAGCCGAGCACGCCGAAGACCAGCATCTGCCCGACGTCCCAGACGTTGTTCTTGAGCGAATAGGCGCCGGTGACGCAGAAGATGACGATCAGCGGCATCAGGATGCTGTAAGGCACGCGCAACGCGCGCACGAAGAGCGGGATGAATGCGGTGCTAAGAATGAGCAGCAAGACATTGGCGATGTATTGCGACGCGATCAGGCCCCAGACGAACTGCGGATTTTTTTCGAACAACATCGGCCCGGGCCGCAAGCCCCACATCATCAAGCCGCCGAGCATGATCGCGGTGGTTGCCGAGCCCGGGATGCCGAGCGTGAGCATCGGCACCATCGCTGCGGTGGCGGCGGCGTTGTTCGCTGACTCCGGCGCCGCGACACCCTCGATCGCGCCCTTGCCGAACTGCTCGGGATGCGCCGAGACTTTCTTCTCCACGGTGTACGAAAGGAAAGACGCGACGGTCGGCCCCGCGCCGGGCAGGACGCCGACCGCGAAGCCGAGCGCCGTGCCGCGTGCGATCGCCCAGCGGCTGCGAAGCCAGTCGGCCGCGCTCGGCATCACGTCGCGCAGGCCGTAGCGGCCTTTCGCCACCGGCGGCTTGCCGATCTGCTCGGCATCGGCGAGCACTTCGCCCAGGCCGAAAAGCCCGATCGCGACCGGCAGGAAGTCGACGCCGTCCATCATCTCGGGAATGCCGAAGCCGTAGCGTGCGTCGCCGGAAATGATGTCGTAGCCGACCATCGCCAGCATCAGCCCGAACACCATGCTGATATAGCCCTTGAGCGGATCGTCGCCCGCGAGCAAGGTCACCGTGGTGAGGCCGAGCAGCATCAAGGCGAAGGTCTCCGGCGGCCCGAACGAGAGCGCCCATTTCGCGAGCAGCGGCGAAACCAGCATGAGGAGCACGACGCCCACGGTGCCGGCGATGAAGGAGCCGAACGCGGCGATGCCGAGCGCCGGCCCGGCGCGGCCCTGGAGCGCCATCTGATAGCCGTCGAGGCAGGTGACCACGGACGCCGATTCGCCCGGCGTGTTGATCAGCACCGAGGTGATCGTGCCGCCGTACATCGTGCCCGCGTAGAGCGCGGCGAGCATGATGATGCCGGAGGTCGGATCCATGCCGAAGGTAAGCGGCAAGAGGAGCGCAACGCCCGATGGCGGACCGACGCCGGGCAGCGCGCCGATCAGCATGCCGACCATGACCCCCGCGAGCGCCATCATCAGGTTGAACGGCGTCAGGGCGACGCCGAAGCCCAGGGCGAGGTTGGCTATGAAATCCATCTAGAAGCCGAGCGGGCTCGCCGGGAACGGCACCTTCAGCCAGTGCACGAATACGAGCCAGTTCGCCGCGGCCGCCGCGAACACCACCACGGCGCTAAGCCACCACCGGTGGCGCTCGAAGTAGCGCATGACGAACGCGAGGTAGAGCGCGCTGGCGATGATCATGCCGATCGGCTTCAACAACGCCACGTAGAGCACGCTCGCGCCAATCATCACCATCAGGCGCCGGGCGCCCGCGGGACTTGGCAGCCAGTCGCGGTCGGACGTTCGCGGCCGGCGTAGCAGCATGAGGAGCGCGAGCGCCGCCATGACGCCGCCGAGCCAGGCGGGCAAAAAGCCCGAGCCCGGGCCGCTCTCGCTCCAATAGGGGTAGTACTTGAGCGCGCCCGCCGCGAAGGCGAGCGAGAACGCGAGCAGCACTGCCGCCGTAACGCGGTCGGCTTTGTGCACGAACTACTTCTTGATGGCGCCCAGCTCGTTCAACGCCTGCGTATATTTTTCGCGCAGGCTGTCGAGATACTTGTTCGCCTCCTCGCCGGTCCACTGGGTCGGCGTGAGCAGATTTCGCTTGATGTAGTCCTCTTGCCACTTCTTGGTACTGGTCACCTTGCGCAGCGTCTCGACCCACCACTTCACCGCCTCGGGCGGCATGTTGGCCGGCCCGACCACGCCGCGCATCTGCTCCCAGTAGAACTCGTAGCCGCGCTCGGCAAAGGTGGGAACGTCAGCCGCATCGGCGAGCCGCTTCTTCGACGCGACCGCGAGGTTGCGCGCCTTATTCGCCTCGACCTGCGCCACGATCTCGTTGGGGTTCTCGACGGCGGCGTCGATGTGCCCGCCCATCAGCGCCGCCGTCACCTCGCCGCCCGAGTTGAACGGCACGTACTTCACCTTGATTTTCGCCGCCTGCTCGAAGAGGTGCGTGAAGATGTGATCCTCGGTGAAGGTGGCGGTGCCGCCGACGGTCAGGCCGCCCGGCTTCGCGCGCCCGGCGTTGACGAAGTCGTCGATGGTCTTGTACGGCGACTCACTGCGCACCGAGAGCATCAACTCGTCGATGGCGACGATCATCAGCGTGGTCATCGCGTCACGGTGATCGCCGGGCAGGCGACCCTCGATTTTGCCGGAGACGACCATGGGCGTCGCACCGGCGATCACGTGGGCCTCGCCTTTCTTGTGGATCAGATAGTTGTAGCCGACGGCGCCGCTGCCGCCGGCGCGGTTATTCACCGTCAGCGGGACCGGTGACCATTTGTTCTCGTCGATGATGCCGGTGATCATTCGCATCAGGTTGTCCGTGCCGCCGCCCGGCGCGTAGGGCACGACCACTTCGACCTGCCGCTGCGGGTACTTAGCCTGCGCCGCGGCGCACGCGCTCGCCGCGACCAGCGCGGCGGCGAACAGCACTTTCACCATGGCGATCCTCCTCGGTTGCTACGGCGCGATGGTAGCATCGGACAAAATCTTCCGGCCTCCTATCTCCCGCCCCATGGACGAGCTCCTGTACGAAGTGCGCGACGGCGTCGGCTACGTCACCTTCAACCGCCCGCAGGCGCGAAACGCCCTCACCTTCGCGATGTACGAGCGCCTCGCCGAGATCTGCAACGAGGCGTCCGAGACGCGCTCCGTCAGGGCGATCCTCATGACCGGTGCGGGCGACAAGGCCTTTGCCGCCGGCACCGACATCTCGCAGTTCCGCACTTTCGACAAGGAAGAGGACGCGCTGCAATACGAGGAGCGCATCGACCGCGTGATGAACGCGATCGAGGCCTGCCGCGTACCGACCGTCGCCGCCATCCACGGCGCGTGCACCGGCGGCGGCGCGTCGATCGCGGCGTGCTGCGACCTGCGCCTTGCCTCGCGCACGATGAAGTACGGCTTCCCGGTCGCGCGCACGCTCGGCAACTGCCTCTCGCTCCCGAGCTACAACCGGCTCGTCTACCTCGTCGGCCCGGCGCTCGTGAAAGACATCGTGTTCCGCGCGCGCCTCGTCGAGGCGGAGGAGGCGCTGGCAAAGGGATTGGTGAGCGAGCTCTACGAGGACCAGGCGACGCTCATGCAAAAGGCCGAGGAGATCGCGCGCCTCGTCGGCGGTCACGCGCCGCTCACGCTGCAGGCGACGAAGGAGGCGCTCCTTCGCCTGCGGCCGAAGATCGCGCACGGCGAAGGCAACGACCTCGTCCTCAGGTGTTACATGAGCCAGGATTTCCGCGAGGGCATGGACGCCTTCCTGACTAAGCGCAAGCCCGTCTGGAAAGCGCGCTAGCGCCTCTCTGCCGACCCCCTGTCAAGGGGGTCGCGAGCCGCAGGCGAGCGGGGGGTTCGCTCATATTCGGCAATCACCTGCGCTCCTAGCAGAAGAAGTGCAGCGCCGAACTCAAGCGATAGCAGCACGGCGATCGCGGTGGCGAGCGAGCCGTAGACCACCCCAATCTGCGAGAGCCGCGCGTAATACCAGACGAGAAGATGGCGGGTCACCTCCCAGAGGAGCGCCGCGACGGCACCGCCGATGAGCGCGTGGCGGAAGGAGAGGCGGCCGACCGGCATCACCAGGTAGACCGAGGTGACGATGAGGATTTCGCCGGCGACGCCCAGGAGGTAGAGCGCCACGCCCGAGATGCCGCCGAGCGACCAATCGCGCCCGAGGAAGTCGATGCTGCGGCTGCCTATCGCCTCGAGCGCGCCGGCGACGAGCGACACGGCGAGCGTGCCCGCTCCGAGGAACAGGATGTAGCAATACGGCAGGATCGCCGAGACGAGGAAATGGCGCCGGCGCACTTGGACGCGATGATGAAAGATGATCGACATCGCGTTCTCGAGGACCGTGAAGGCGAGCGAGCTGAAAAAGAGAAGCGTCGCGCCGAGGACCCAGCCGAGCACCTCGCGGTGCTCGATGAAGTGCTCGAGCTCGGTGAGCACCGCGCGTCCCTCGCCGGGGAAGAGCCAGCCGAGATAGCGCTGCATCGTCTCGAGGAGCAGCGCCTGGTCGACGACGTGCGACAGCACGATCAGCGCGAGGATGAGTAGCGGAATGATTGACAAGAGCGCGTAGTACGCCACGGCGCCCGCGAGCAGCAGCCCCTGGTTCGCGCGGAAGGCTTTCAGCGTTCGTAAGGCAAAGGCGCCGGGGTGCTCGAGCATGCGAAGCGCAAAATACACCGGCACGCGCCGCGCGTTTTGGTGTTCAATGCGCATCTTTTGCCGGAGCCCCGACGCATGCACCCCCTTGCTTCGCTTCGCAGTGCCGCCTTTGCCCTCTTCATCGCCTGGACAGCCGCCGCCTGCGCGCAGGCGCAGCGAGCGCCGGCGAGCTCGAGCTTCGAGCCGGAAGTCGGTCAGCCCGGCAAGGACGTGGTCTGGGTGCCCACGCCGCAGGCGGTGGTCGATCGCATGCTCGACATGGCAAAGCTGACGCCGAAGGATTATCTGATCGATCTTGGCTCGGGCGACGGCCGCACGGTGATCACCGCCGCGAAGCGCGGCGCTCGCGCGCTGGGTATCGAATACAACCCGGACATGGTCGAGCTCTCCAAGTCCAATGCGCGCGCCGCCGGCGTCACCGAGCGCGCGCAGTTCATGAAGGCCGATCTCTTCGAGACCGATCTTTCCAAGGCGACCGTAATCACGATGTTCCTGCTCCCCGGCATCAACCTCAAGCTGCGGCCGAAGATCCTCGCGCTAAAGCCCGGGACGCGCGTCGTCTCGAACACGTTCACCATGGGCGATTGGCAGCCCGATGACCGGCAGACCGTCCAATCGGGCTGCGATGGATCGTGGTGCACCGCGCTCTTTTGGATCGTCCCGGCGCGCGTGGCGGGCCATCACAAGCTGCCGCAGGGTGAGATCACGCTAAAGCAGGAGTTCCAGATGCTCTCCGGCACGCTGCGCACGGAAGGACGCACCGTGCCGGTCGAAGGAAAGGTGACGGGCGAGGAAGTGACGCTCAAGGCGGGCGGCCGCGAATATCATGGCCGCGCCAACGGCAAGCAGCTCGAGCTCCAGTGATTCACTGAGGTCAGGAATCAACCGGCGCCTAGTCGCCGCCGGTTAGGCGCGGTCTTTGCGCGCTTGGCTCTCAGATATCACGGGCGCAGCCGCAATACGCGATAGGCGCGCACCGGCCGCTGGAATCCCTTGAGCTTGAGCTCGCCAACCGGCTCGACTTCAGCGAGCTCACCGGTCGCCGCGTGCACCCGCTGGCTAATGAGGATCTCGCCGCCGGAAGCTTCGGCGCAAAGCCGCGCCGCCACATTGGTCACCGTGCCAATGGCACCGTAGTCGAGCCGCCCCTCGAAGCCGATCGCGCCGATGGTGGCGTAGCCTTGGGCGACGCCGATGCCAGCGCGCAGTTCATAGCCGAGCTTCCCCCAGCGGGTGGCGAGCTCCTCGGCGCTGCTACGCATCTCCACCGTCATGCGAAGCGCGCGCTCGGCATGATCGGGCACCGCCAACGGATCGTTGAAGAAGATCATCATCCCGTCGCCAGTGAAGCGCTCAAGCGTGCCCTCGTGGGCGAGAACGATCTCGCCCATGCGCGCGTGGTACTCGCGCAGCACGTTCATCACCTCTTCGGGCTCCGCCGCCTCGGCGAATGCAGTGAAGCCGCGCAAGTCGAGGAAGACGACGGAAACCTCGCGGCGGTGCGACTGCAGCGGATCGGCGGCGTCGCCCTGCACGATGAGCTGCGCCACTTCCGGCGAGAAGAAGCGCTTCAGCCGGCCGAGGCGCTCAAGCTCTGCGAGCTGTACCTTGACGCGCTCCTCGAGAGTCGCGTTCCAGCGCTCAAGCTCTAGCGCCTGCGCCTTCACGGTGTCGTGCAGCGACTTGATGCGTAGCATCGACTTAACGCGCGCCGAGAGCGCGTGCGCATCGAGCGGCTTGGTGAGGTAGTCGTCGCCGCCCGCCTCGAGCCCGGCGACGATATCCTTCGTGTCGGCAAGCGCCGTGACCATGATGATCGGCGTGAACGGCAAGCTTGCGTCGCCTTTCAGGCGGCGGCAGACCTCCATGCCGTCGACCTTCGGCATCATGATGTCGAGGAGGATGAGATCAGGCCTGGTTTCGCGCGCCAGCGCGAGCGCCTCTTCGCCATCGCGCGCCACCCGCACTTCGTAGCCCTCGCGCGCGAGCCGCGTCTCGAGCATGCGCACGTTGGCGGGCGTATCGTCCGCCACCAGGATGCGGGCGGGGTCTCTCAAGCTCGCGGGAGTATACTCGCCGCGCCCCCATGCGGCTCGATCGCACAGATCCGCTCGCGGCCTTTCTGCTTCGTTCTCCGGTCGGAGCGCTGGTCGATTGGGCGGCGCGCGTGCGTGCTTCGGTGCAGCGCAAGTTGCTGGTCGGCTTTCTCCTCATCACGCTGCTCGTCATCGGCATGGGCGCCTTCAGCGTGTTTACCATCCGCGAGATGTCGCGCCAGAGCGAGCTCCTTGACCGCGCGCACCAGCGGCTGGAATGGGCGCAGGACATCCATCACTCGCTCGCGATGCAAATGCACCTCACGGCGATGGCGCTCCTCGTACGCGACGAGGCCGCCATCGCATCGATTCTGCGCGAGAACAACCGCTTCAACGAGGCGCTTGGGCACCTCGAGGAAGCGGTGGAGGAGCCGGAGCGGGTCGTCATTCAAAAGGTGCGCGGCGCTCAGGAGGAGGCGATGACGGTCGTCGCCGATATCGCCAACTTGGTGCGCGACTCGAAGATCGCGGCGGCGACCCAGCTGCACAGCAGTCGTGAGGATCCCCTGTACCGGTCGATCGACGCGCTCGTTTCGCAGATGGTGCAGCAGGAAAACGCGCGCATGGTCAGGCTGCGTGACGGTCTGCACGCCGCCGTCGAGCGCTCGCTCCTCGTGATGGGCTCCTTTGCCGCGATTTCCGTACTGCTCGCGCTCGCTGGCGGCTTCGTCATTTCGTGGATGCTGATCCGTCCGGTCTACGCGGCGCACGGCCTGCTGAACGAGCTGGCGAGCGGGCGTTTTGGCGGCAGCGTGAAAGTGCCCAACCGGGATGAGCTCGGAGAGCTGGCCGTTCAGCTGAGCGCCACATCGCGCGAGCTTGCCCACCTCGACGCCGAGCAGCGCCGCGGCGCGCACGAGCTCGAGGCGCTCAACGCCAAGCTGCAGCAGGCGAGCGTCGCGAAGTCGGAGTTTCTCGCCAACATGAGCCACGAGTTACGCACGCCGCTGAACGCGATCCTCGGCTTCACCGAGATGCTGACCGACGCGCTCTACGGACCGGTGCCGGAGGAGTTCCGCGAGCCGCTTGCCGACATCCAGACCAATGGGCGCCACCTGCTGCACCTGATCAACGACGTGCTCGACCTCTCGAAGATCGAGGCCGGCCGCATGGAGCTCTCGATGGGCGAGTACTCGGCCGAGGAGGTCGTCAACACGGTGCGCGCGTCGCTGCGCTCCCTTGCCGAGGAGAAGGGCCTCGAGTTCAAGGCGGAACTCGACCCGAGCCTGCCGGAGATCATGCTCGGCGACGCGAAGCGCATAACCCAATGTCTCCTCAACCTCGCCGGCAACGCTCTCAAGTTCACCAAGCGCGGCCGGGTCACGATCCGCGCCGGGCGCGACGGCGACGTCGTGCACTACAGCGTCTCGGACACCGGCATCGGCATCCCGCCCGACCAGCTCGAGACCGTGTTCACGGAGTTTCGCCAACTCGATGCCACCATCACGCGCGAATTCGGTGGCAGCGGCCTTGGCCTTAGCATCACCAAGAAGTTCGTCGAGATGCATGGCGGACGCGTCTGGGTGGAGAGCCGCCTCAACGAAGGCTCAACCTTTCATTTCACGATTCCGCTGAATAGCGAGATGGCGAGCGCCGCATGAGCCGCAAGACCATCCTCTATGTCGAGGACAACGAGTTCAACCGCAAGATCGTGCGACAGCTCCTCGCGCAGACGAGCTACCGGCTGCGCGAGGCGCCCGATGGCGAGAGCGGCGTGCGCTCGGCCCAGGAGGAACTGCCCGACCTCATCCTGATGGACGTGCAGCTGCCGAAGATGTCGGGGCTGCAAGCGACGCGGCAGCTGCGCGCCGACCCTCGCACCGCCGCCGTGCCGATCATCATCGTCACCTCGTACGCCCTGAGTGGCGACGAGCAGAAGGCGAAGGATGCGGGCGCCACGGCTTACATTGCCAAGCCCTACAGCCCGCGTGACCTGCTTTCGAAGATCCGGGAAATCGTTCCCGAAGCGTGACGGCAACGGAGGCACACATGACATCGATTCGCGGCGCGGCCCTGCTCGCCGCCGTGGCGGCCTGCTCGCTCGCCGCCGCGGCGGGCCAGGAGGAGCAGTTCACTCCCGAATTCAGGGAAACCCATTCATCGTTCGACGCAAAGCACACGCCGAAACTCTCGGCACCGAGCTCGGTGAAGCGTGGACAATGGTTCGATGTGACAGTAAGCGTCGGCGCCGGTGGCGAGCACCCTTCGCTATCCGAGCATCACGTCCGCTATATCGCGCTCTATAAGGACACGGCCGAGATCGCGCGCGTCTACCTGCATCCCGTGTTCTCGGCGCCGCGGGTCACCTTCACGATCGCGCTCGATGAAAGCGGGACCTTGCGCGCGCTCGCCGAGCCAACGCATTCCGCAGCCTGGGAAGCTTCGCAGAAGATTATTGTGGCGCCTTGAGCACTTCCACTTGGAAGCTCGCGACGGCCCCTTGCGGGCTGACCGCCACCTGCTGCGTGCGCTCGCCGAGGACTTCCTGCCACATGCGCAGTCGGTATTTCCCCGGCGGCACGGCGGCGATGCGAAACGCGCCGGAGGCGTCGGTGACCGCGTAATACCGATGCTCAGCCACCACCACCCAGCTTTTCATCCACGAATGCAGATCGCAAACGATCGGCACGAACTCAGGCTTGGTGAACGTGATCGGGATCGTTCGGCCGCGCGGTTGCGTGCGGTTGAACTGCGCGTTGTCCTTGCTCAGGCTGTGCAGGTTATGGAGCAGGCGGTCGCTGTTCAGGAACTCGACCGAACCGCCCACCGGCACGACCACCACCCGCGGCACGAACACGCATCCCTTCTGGTCCATTTCCATTTTCGGCACATCGGCAGGCCACTTCTCAGCGGCAGGCGGGTTTTCGATCCACACCACCGCATGCTGCACGCCGCCCTTGGGGCCGAGCACGAGTTCCTCCGCATCCTTCTCTTTGCCGCAGATGTACTGGTCGATGGTGACCGGCGTTTTTGCTCGCTGCGGCGCCGCGCCCTTAAAGGAAACGCTGCCCGTGATGTCTCCGGCGTTCGCCGCTGTGCCTATCGCCAGAGCCATGGCGTAGAGCGATGCTCTCTGTGCGCGTCCGCCGTGCATGCGCGACCTCCTTCTGCCGCGCCACTATACCGCTCGCCTTCGCGGGGCGGCGCGCTGTTTCAGCCGCGCGTGATTTAGGCGTGGTGCCATGGGCGCGAAGCGTCCGCCCGACACGCAGATGTTCCTGATCGTCGCCGGCGCAATCACCGCGGTCTTCCTGCCCTTCGCCGTCGCTTTTCCGCCGACGCTGCTCGCCAAGGGTGCCGCGGTTGCGGCGCTCGTCGCGGTGGCGGCATCGATTGCCGGACTCGTGCTCCGGAGTCGCCGCCGAAAATAGTTCGGTGCCTGACCCCGAATCAGGCGTTGAAAATGTCTTCCGGCAGGAGCGCACTCACGGTGACGTTCGGAACGTCGACGACGTTGCTGACACGAAGGTCAACCGCGACGCTGCAAATTACGTAGGCCTGCTCGCGCGACCAGCCGCGCTCCGCGAGGAGCTTGATCATCTCGAGGACGGCGTTGCGCGCGGCGAGCGTCAGGTCGCAGTTTTCGTTGCGCCCCTCGGCGGTGATCGGCATGCCCAGGGTAGCGATGAAATTGCGCGGCACGGCGGATGCGGCGGGCGCGAAATACCCTGGGTGCGCAAAGCGCGGCCAGACGATGCGCTTTGCGGCGGCTTCGCCCTTGTGCAAGCGAAAGCGCACGACGCAGGTCGCCGCCATCTCGATCGCCGTGCCGCAGCACTCGGCGTCGCCCTGCGCGAAGTGGCCGTCACCCACGGAGTAGAGCGCGCCCGGAACGTTCACGGGGATAAAAAGGCGCGCGCCTCGAGTTAGCTGCTTCGCGTCCACGTTGCCGCAGTTCTCCCGCGGCGGAATGGTGCGCAGGCCTTCGGCGGCCACCCGCCCGCCCGCGGGCACCGCGTGCGCAGGATCGGGCGGCCAGACGCGTCCGCCGCGCGACTTGAGCTCGGCCTCGCGCGCAGTCCAGCGCGCGAGCTGCTCGTGCGACGGCGCGAGTCCTGCCGTGCCCATGAAGGCGCCATTCGGGATGCGAACGCCCGGCAGTTGCGGAGAGACGGCATATTGCGCCGTGATCTCCCAGTGCGCGACGAAGTGATAGTCGAAAAGATCGGGCAGGAAGCCGCCGCCCGGCGCAAAGCGCGTCCAGCCATACTTCTCCGGCACGATCTCGAGGTACTCGATCTCGAGCAGATCGCCGGGCCGCGCGTCCTTTATGTAAATCGGGCCGGTGAGCGGATGGGCGCGCGTGCGCTCGAGGCGCTCGAGATCTTTGGCGGTGGTGCGCGGCCCGATCTGCAGGTCGTTCGCATCGCGCGTCTCGAGCGCGAGATCCTCGCCCGGCGCGAGCTCGATGATCGGCGCGATGTCGGGATGCCAGCGGTTGTGGCCGGTGTGCGGCTCATCGCGCAGGCGCTTGCCGCGATCGATGGCGATCGTTTTCATGCACAGAAAGTCAACAGCCTACCCACAGCCTGTCCACAGGCCATGCACCGCCTTCAGCGAGGAAGCGCCTCAGCGCCGCGCGTAATGCGTGACCTTCCTGACCTCTTCGTCCGTGATGATGTCGACGAGGCGCAGGAAAATGTTCCGCGGCAGCTCTTTCTGGTTGAGCCAGCTCGAGTAATCGAGCTCCGTGGCCCCAAGATGTGTGCGCAGCTCGTTCTCGCCGCCGAGAATCTGCGCGGCGCGCCTCAGAGCGCGAGTATGAATGTCGTGAAGCACAGTCCCCCCTCAAGGCTGTTACTTCGAGAAACGCTGCGATGGAATTTAAAACGACTTGGCGAGAGATTGCATCGACGCGAGCGCCACGTCAACGCTCGTTCCGAAATTTTTTTCGCGCTCTGTTTTCAATGGAAAAAATAACTGACGTTGGGCTGTCGCAAAACTTTTTCGGGGACTGATCGCAATTCGCTAGCGGGTTTCGACGTCGTGCAGGATATTCGGCGCGCCGTATTCGCGAATGATGCGTTCCGGATCGCGTGGGGTCGCGCCCCGTTCGAGCTCGGCGCCAAGGTTGCGCGAATGGCGCACGATGCGCCGCCCGAAATCGAGTTGCCGGCACTCGTAATCTGCTAGCGCCGCCCGCACATCGGACGCTTGCACGAGCGAATCGGCGAGGCAAGCCGCATCCATCGCCGCTTTTCCGGCGCCGCCCGCGACATGCGGACGCACGACGAACGCGGCGTCGCCGGCGAGCGCGACGCGGCCGAAAGCGAGGCGCGGTGATTCCATATCGCTGATTGCCTGCAGGAGCGGCTGCGAAACGGCGCGCACGACATGCGCGATCGCCGCCGGCAGCACTCGGGCCGCATCGGTCTTCAGTTCGCGGACCACTTCGGCCCGGATAAGCGGCGGCGGTATCGACATGCCGTGATGCTTGCCGCTATCGTCGGTGAAAAGCTGAGCCAGCGCCTCCGGCCGCACCGTGCGATACCAGATGAAGTAAAGCCGGCGGTGCCCCGGTCGCGTGTCTTCACCCGCACCCGGCGCCACCATGCAAAGTAGCATTCCGCCAGGCGGAAAACAGAAGACCAGGCGGCCGTCGACGGCGGCCCGTGTTTCCGCTGGCATGTCGCGCTCCTCCACGAGGCCGCGCCACGCGACGTAATCAACGAACGCCGGCGCGACGCCGGGCAGGAATTGGCGCCGAGCGGTCGAATTCGCGCCATCGGCGGCGATGAGCAGATCCGCGCTCTCGCGCACCCCGCCGGCGAAGAATGCCGTCACGCGCTCGCCCTCCTCTTCCACGCGCTCGAGCACGCTTCCCTGGCGGTAGGTTTCGGCGGGAAGCGCCTCGCGTAGCGGCTGATAAATGCGGGCCCACGCGCTCGCCATCAGGTTGCGCCGGTGCTCGAAACGAATCGAGCCGTCTTGCGCCATCCAGACGTGGAAGCGCTGCGGCACACCGGCCGAAGGCGCGAATGGGGCGCCGGCGCGCGCCATGACGTCGAGCAGCTCTTGCGAAACACCGAGGCCGGCACCGCGCCCCGCGAGGTCTCCGAGCGCTCGTTCGTGCACGCTGACCGCCCAGCCCTGCCTGCGCAGAAGCAGAGCGACAAGCAGCCCGGCGACCGAACCGCCCACGACCAATGCCCGCCCAGCGCCCATACGCATATTTTGGCCAAGGCTCGAAAAGTCGCTCTGTGGTAGCCTGCAAGCTCGAGAACCGCCGGGGGAAAGCCGGTTGTCGGTCAAAGAGATAAGACGTAAACCGGAAGTCAGTTCGAAGCGGCGGGAGGGCTCGGGCAGATGCGTCTTGGCCTAGGCTCCAAGTTCGCGCTCACGGTCCTAGTGATCCTCGTCGCCACCATGGCGGCGAATACGCTTTACTTCGTTCGCAGCTCGGCACAGCTCCAGGAACAGCAGCTCGTCGATCGCGGCCGCGCGCTCGGGCGCCTGATCTCGCTCGTCAGCCCGGAAGCGATTCTCAGCTTCGACTACCTGCTCCTCAACGACTACACGCGCGAAGTGGCGATGCAGCGCGACGTGGTCTACGCGGTCATCGTCACCGCGCAGGGCGTACCCATCAGCGCCTCGCTCGACGGGCCGAGCTCGAAGCTGAAGAATCGGCTGCGCACGGCAGGCACGGCGCACATCCTCGATTCGATCGAATCGCTGCGTCACAATCCGGACGTGATCGGGCTCGAATTCCCGATCATGCATGACGACACGCCGCTCGGGCGCTTCCTCGTGGGGCTCTCCCGCCAATCGGTGAAGGACGAGCTCGGGGTTCAGCTCATCATCCAGGCGATGATCGTCGTGGCGATCGTGCTTTTTCTATCCGGCGCGATTTACGCCGCCTTCCGCGTCAACGTACTTTCGCCGGTGAAGAAGCTGATCGTCGCTTCGCGGCGCGTGGCGCGCGGCGAATACGTCACCGTGGATATCCAGTCGTCGGAGGAGTTTGCACAGCTCGCGAGCGCCTTCAACGCCATGGCGGCCGAAGTAAAGGACGAGCAGGCGAAGCTCCATCGGCAGGCGAATTTCGATACGCTCACCGGCCTGCCCAACCGCATGATGGCCTTCGACCGGATCACCCAGGAGATCCGGCGGGCAGGACGCACGCGCGGCCGCTTCGCCGTCTACTTCATCGATCTGGACAACTTCAAGCATGTCAACGACTCGCTCGGCCACGCGGCGGGCGATGAGCTCCTGATCGCGGTCGGCCGGCGTCTGCAGTCGGCGGTGCGCGTGAGCGACACCGTGGCGCGCCTGGGGGGCGACGAGTTCCTGGTGCTCGCACCCGAGATCACCGATGAATTGCAGGTGAAAAGCATTGGCGATCGGCTGCTCGCGGCCGTCGCCGAGCCGCTCGAGCTCACGGGTCGGCGGCTCACCATCGAGTGCAGCATCGGCATTGCCCTCTTCCCGGACAGCGGCGAAACGGTCGAGACGCTGATGGTGAACGCCGACGAGGCGATGTATCAGGCGAAGGCGACGCAGCACGGAAGCGCGATCTTTTTCACCAATGAGATGAACCTGCGGCTGCGCGAGCGCATGCGCCTGGAGCAGGATCTCGAAAAAGCGATCGAGCGCGGCGAGCTGGCGCTGCACTTCCAGCCGATCGTGGTCGCCTTGAGCGAGGCGCACCACGGTGCCGAGGTCCTCCTTCGCTGGCACCATCCGGAGCGCGGCCTCGTCCTGCCCTCGCATTTCATACCCCTCGCCGAGGCGAGCGGCGACATCCTGCAGATCGGTGACTGGGTGCTCGAGCAGGCTTGCCGCTCGTGGGCGAGCTGGCGGGCGGCGGGCATCGATCCGGGCATTCTCGCGGTGAACGTCTCACGCGTGCAGTTCAGGAAGCGCCTCTCGGCTCGCGTCGCCGAGCTCCTTGCCACCTACGGCGTGCCTGCGGCAATGCTCGAGCTCGAGATCACCGAGAGCGTGGTGCTCGATGATCATGCGGAAGTCGTCGAGGAGCTCGCGCGACTGCGCGCCATGGGAATCCGGCTGTCCCTCGACGACTTCGGCACCGGGTACTCGTCGCTTTCCTATCTCAAGCGTTTCCGTTTCGATGTCTTGAAGATCGATCGCAGCTTCGTCGCCGGCGTGCCCGACAACCCGGACGACGTCTCGGTCGTGAATGCCATCTTCGCCATGGCGCGCGGCCTCGACCTGAAGGTGGTGGCGGAAGGCGTCGAGCGCCGCGCGCAGCTTGACTTTGTACGCATGCACCGCTGTGAATTCGCGCAGGGCTGGCTCTTCGCGAAGGCGCTCGACGAGGCGCAGTACCGCGCCTGGCTGACGGGTGGGACCGCCGGCCTCGGGCCGCGACGCATTGCCAAGGAGGTACGTGCATGACGCTGCGGATTGTCATTCTGGCCCTCGGTCTTGTCAGCGCCTCGCTTACGCGCGCGGCGGAGCACGAAATAACGCTCGGCGTCTTTCCGCGCCTCAAGGCCACCGAGACGGTGACCATGTATCACCCGCTTGCCACGTATCTCAGCGAGCGGCTGAATCGGCGTGTGGTCCTCGCCACCTCGAAAGATTTCGAGTCCTTCTGGACGGGTGTCCAGGCGCAGCGCTACGACATCGTTCATTACAACCAATACCACTACATCCATTCCGCCCACGCTTATCGCGTGATCGCGCACCAGCAGGAATTCGGCCGGCAGGCCGTGGCCGGAGCGCTCTTCGTGCGCACCGATTCCGGCATCACGGACCTGAAGCAGCTACGCGGCCGCACGATCATGTTCGGCGGCGGGCGCGACGCGATGATGAGCTACATCGCTCCGCGTTATCTCCTCATGCAGGCGGGACTTCGCGAAGGCGAGTTCAAGACCGAATTCGCGGTGAATCCCCCCAATGCGCTGCTCGCGGTCGATCACGGGCAAGCGGACGCGGCCGTCGGCGGCGACATCCTGATCGACCTGCCGGCGGTCAAAAACTCGATCGATGCCGGCCAGCTGAAGGTCCTCGCGGCGACGGAACCGCTCCTTTTTCTGCCGTGGGCGGTGAAGCGCAGCATGCCGCCCAAGCTCGCCGACGAGATCCAGTCGCTTCTCGTGAATCTTGGCCAGACCGAAGCCGGCCGTGAGGTGCTCAAGGCGGCGAAGGTGACCGGCATGGCGCGGGCAACCGACAAGGACTATGACGCGCATCGACGCATGACCAAAGCAGTATTCGGCAACGAAGGAATCGCGCGGTAGCACTGACGCAGGTAGCAGCGAGGGAGGAGGAGGCGTGGTTCGAAAGCTCGTACTCGTAGGCGCGGTTGCGCTTTTCGTGCTCTGGGCGCATGTCGGCTCGGGCATCCCGGTGTTTCGCGCCGAAGTGCAGCCCGAGCCGGCCTGGGAGCGCTTTCGCGCCAAGTACGAGGTCAGCCACTTCGGCGACGACGGACAATTCGTGCGCGCGGTGCAGAACGGCTACAACCTGATTTTCCATACCGGCAAATACGCGCCGCGCTTCACCCGCCGCACGCGCGCCGATGCGGTCAACGCCTGCGCGAGCTGCCATACGGTCGAGGACCTCGCCTACAGCTTCGTGAATTCCGACCGCTACGACGCGCGCTTCGGCAAGCGCATGTCCTTCGAGGACTACGTGCGCCACTGCTACGCCGCGCACCTGGACGGCATCGTGCCCACGATCTACGACCCGGCGGTGCGCGACATCCGCCTGCTTTCGCGCGCGGTCGCCCATCACCTGCAGCTCGGCGAAGGCGCCGTGCCCACGAAGGAGTAGCGGATGCGCCCCTTGATCGGCAATGTCATCCAGACGGGCGCGGTGCTCGCGGCGCTGGCCGCCCTCTACGGCGTCTCGCTGTATAAGCACGCCGAGCGAGACTCGATGCGCCGTGCGCCGGTCGCGCTCACTCCAGGCTGCGCCGACAAGCTCGGCCGCTACGGCCTCGCCGCCGACAAGTTCTACCGCTCGCCCTACGCGCTCGTGCGCACCGGCGAGGCGCGCGCCGCACGGCCCTACAGCGCCGAAGACGTGCGCGCGATCGAGCGCGGCTGCAATCTGATCGACGACACGCAGGGCGAGCTCGCCCGAACGAGCCTTGAGCGCTGGAACGCGACGCGCTTCATCCGCGGCAGCCACCTGAAGTGCGACAACTGCCACCAGCAGATCGGCGACAAGCAGGATGCACAAGGCAACCGCGTGAAAGGCTCGCTCAGCCTCGGTGCCTCGTGGGTGATGGCGGACATGTACGACCGCTTCACCGGCCTCTTGCTGCCCTTCGAGCTGCGGCAGATGCAGTGCTTCATCAATTCTTCCAACGGCTACAAGCCGAACATCTCGGACGATCTGGTGCGCGACATCACCGCGTACAGCCGCTTCCTCTCCGCGGCGCTCGATCTGCGCATCGCCAACCATTACGAGGAGCAGGGGGTCGACGAGATCGCCGCCTCCGACACGCTCAAGCAGGGTGACGACTACGTGCGCGGCGAAACGCTCTTCGGGCAGAAATGCGCCGCCTGCCATGGGCCGCAGGCGCAGGGCCGCGTCGTCGGGGGCCGCGTGTTCGCCCCGGCGATCGCCGGACCGAACGCTTGGAACATGCAGTCGCGCAATTACTTCTATTACGTCTCGACCATCCTGCCCGGCTTCATCTGTCGCAACATGCCACCCGGCCAGGAGAACACGCTCAGCCATCAGGAATGCCGCGACATCGCCTACTTCATCAGCAACCTGCCGCGGCCGGCGGGCGACAAGCAGGGACCGCTCATGGCGCTGCAGCAGCAGCTCCTGATGGGCGCCATCCCGCCCCTCGTGCGCCTGACCGAGCGCGCAAGCCTGCGGCACGCGGCGCCGGTACGGGAGGGCGACGAATGAGGGCGCTCGCGCTCAAGTCGGGCGCGCTCAGCGCGTTCAACGCCCATTTCGTCGTCGGCCTCACGCTCGCGCTCGTGACGCTGCCGCAGGCGGTGGCCTTTTCGGTGACGCTCGCGGGCGTGCCGCCGCACTTCGGCATCTACGCCGCGATCTGGGGTGTGCTGCTTTGTGCGCTACTCAACCCCTCGCCGGTCTTTCACGGCGGGCCGAACACGGCGATGTCCGCGGCGGTCGGCGTGACGCTGCTGCCGCTCGCGGCGCCTTTTGGCGCCGAGTATATGGGGCTTGCGCTGATCCTCGGCCTCATGGCCGGGGGGATCCAGCTCCTCTTCTGGCTGGTGCGGCCGCTCGGCCGCATGCTGGACTTGATCAGCGAGCCCGTGATCAACGGCATGATCTGCGGCATCGGCCTATTCCTCATTTTCAGGTCGCTCACCACCTTCGGCGGGCTGCCGCTCAACACCGAGGTCGAATGGCCGCTCTGGATCGCGTGGCAATCGTTGCTCGCGGTGCTCGAGTTCGGCAATCCCTACGCCATTGAGATTGGGCTCATCACGCTCGCGACCTGCGTCGTGGCGCAACAGTTCGAGCGGCTGAAGAACTGGGCGATCCTCGCCGGCATCGCCGCCGGCACGCTCTATTCGGAATACCTGAACCGCAAGTACGGCCTCGGCATGACGCTCGTCGAGCAGATCGGCAACCTTTCATGGATTCGCCCGCTCACGCCTTCGGTGCCGACCTTCACCCAGCAGGCGATGCACGACGTCGTCGCCATCGTGCCTGGCGCCGTGACGCTCGCGCTCCTCGGCCTCTTCCAGACGGTCGCGGCGCTGCGGCGCATGAGCCGCAAGGCGGGCGGTTTCGCCGATACGCGCGCCGCGATTTTCTCCGACGCCATCACGAACTGCGCGTTGCCGTTCCTGTCCTCGCTGCCAAGCTGCGCCTCGTTCAACCGCATGTGGCTCGTGCACAAGCTCGGCATCCATAGCCGCATCACGATCGCCGCCTCCGCCGTGCTGCTACTGCTGCTCGTGCTCTTCTTCGCGCGGCTGATCGCCATCATTCCGATGCCGGCGATGGCGGCGATCATCATGCTGCTCGGCGCCAACATGTTCAAATGGGAGGACATCAAGCCGCACCTCACCAACCGTGGCGAGGCGGTGGTGTTCCTCGGCGCTTTCCTCTCGGTGCTGTTTCTCGATCTCTTCGGCGCGGTGATCGTCGGCGCGCTCCTCGCCGTCGCCTACTCCAAGTGGGAGCAGGCGCATCCGAGCGTCGCGCTCTCGGGGAACGTGCTCAGGATCCGCGGCAACATCTACTACGGCTCGCTACCGGTGATCGAAAAGATTTACCACGACGCTCTTGTGCGCGGCGAGAAGCTCGTCATCGACTTCTCGCAGACCTACTACATCGATCCCGAGGGGCTGCGCTGGCTTGCCGCCGCCAAGGCCGCTGGCCGCGCCACCTTCGTCGACCGGCGCAGCGGCCGCGATCGTCGCGGGAGCGAGCCGGTGAGCGCCGCCATCGCGAAGCAGCGACGCGCCAAGCGCGAGCGGCGGCAGAAGATCGAGCTCTAGCCCTTGCTCGCGCGGCTCATCGCTGTCGTTCTCGCGCTGCCGCTCGCAACGCTCGCGGCCGACCCGCCGGAGAAGAAGCCGAACGGCCTCGAGCGCGCCGCGAGCAAGACCGCGAAAGGCGTCGAGCGCACCGTCACGCGCACCGGCAAATGGGCCGAGCGCACCGCCACTCGCGCCGGGAAAGGCGTCGAGCGCACCGCCAAGCGCACGGAGAACTGGGTCCGGCGCCAGACCGAGTAGCGGCGCAGTCGTTAATCGGGCTCTGACCCCGATTCATGCCGACTTGTGGCGCTCGATGCGCGCCTGCAGCGCCCGCAGCAGCAGGTCGATCGCGACGCCGATGATGCCGATGGCGATCATGCCGCTCATGACGATATCGGTCGCGATGTTGCTCTGCCCTTTCACCATCAGATAGCCGATGCCGCTCGAGGCGACGATCAGCTCGGCGCCGATGAGGGACTGCCAGCCGAGGCCTGCGCTCACGCGCAGGCCGGCGACGATCGAGGGCACCGAGGCGGGCAGCAGGACCTCGCTCACCATGCGGAAGTTCGAGGCGCCCATCATGCGAGCGGCCTCGATGTAGCGCGGCTCGACGAATTTCGCGCCGCGGTAGGCATTGATCAGGCAAGGCGGGAACGCGCCCGAGAAGATGATGAGCACCGGCCCGCCGATGCCGGTGCCGAACCAGAGCGCCGCGAACGGCACCCATGCGATCGGCGCGACGAAGCGGAGCGCATCGAAGAGCGGGCTGACGATCGCGTCGAGCATGCGGAACCAGCCCATCGCGAGACCCAGCGGCACGCCGATCGCGACCGCGAGCGCAAAGCCGAGGCCGAAGCGGCCGAGGCTCGATGCGAGATGCTGCTCGAGCGTGTAGCCGGCGAACGGCGTGTCGAGGAGCCGCACGAACTCGTGCGCCACCGCGAGCGGCGTCGGCAGGAACTGCGGCTGTACCAGCCCGGAGACCGCGACCGCCGTCCATAGGCCGAAGAACGCCAGCAATCCGAGCGCGGAGAGAAGAATGCGGTTCGTCCCCGTTTCTCGGTTCATCGCCGCCATGGCATCGCCAAGAGCTCGATCCGGCCGAGGGCCCAGGTCATGACGCCGCCCGAGATCGCGACGAACACCATGCCGACGAGGATCATCGCCGGGAAGATGTCGAGCGCGCCTTGCGCAAGCACCCGGCCCAGGCCCGCCGCGGCGCCGATCAGCTCGCCCGCGACGAGCGTCGTCCAGCACGCCTGAAGCGAAAGGCGCAGTCCGGTGAAGATGTGCGGCGCGGCGCCCGGGATCAGCACCTCGCGCAGCATCATGGTTCGACTGATGCCGAGCATCCTCGCCGCCTCGATCACGTGGCGCTCGAGCGAGCGCACGCCCACGTAGCTGTTGATCACCGAGGGCACGAAGGCCGCGAACCAGATGACGAGCACCTTCGCCGCATCGCCCAGGCCCAGCCAGACGATCGCGAGCGGGATCCAGGCGAGCGGCGGAATCGGCCGCACCAGGAGAAACGCCGGGTTCACGAGCGCTTCCGTTCTCCTGCTCCAGCCCATCGCCAGGCCAAGCGGCACGCCGGTAGCGATCGCGACCGCGAAGCCCATCAGCACGAGCTTCGCGCTATGGAGCACATGCTCATGCAGCCGCGCATCCGCGTAGCCGCTCGAGCCGACCTGCTTTAGCGCCGCCCAGAACTCGTGCGGCGAGGCAAAGCGCGTCGGCGGAATGACCTCGGTCGCGGTGAGCAGCCACCACGCGGCGAGCACCGCCGCGACGGTGCCCGCCGCGATTAAGCGGTCAGTCTTTGCGGTTCGCAAACGCCTTGAGTTTCGGGTCGCGATCCACCATGCGCAGATACTCGTCGGTGACGAAGCTCTTGGTCGCCGGCGCCTCGGGGAAGGTGCCGTTCGCGCGCATGAATTCGCCGATGCCGGTGAGCCATTTGTCGACTTCGGACTGGCCGCCGGCACGGTTCATGATCTTCAGTTGCCCGGCGAGATCGAACACCGGGCGCGTGTCGAACTCCTTATTCATCGACGCCTCGGAGATCGTCACGCCGCCCTGATCGTAGAACTTCTTCATCATCGCGATCGCTTCTTTGCGATGCGCGAGCGCCCATTGCTGCGCACGGATGTAGACCGCAAGGTAACGCGCCACGTTCTGCGGATTCTGCTTCGCGTATTCGGCGCGCGCGAAGAGCGCGCCCGGCACGATGGCGCCCGCGTCCTTGCCGGAGCAGATCAGCTTGCCGCCCGCTTTTTCCTCGAACGTGTAAATATTCGGCGCCCAGAGCCCGCCGAGCTCCGCGTTGCCGGAGGACATGGCCGAGATGATCTCCGCCTGGCCCATGCTCTTGATTTGCACGTCGGCTTTCTTCAGCCCCCACTTCTGCAGGCACGACTGCACCGCATAGTCGCCGGTCGAGTTGGCGGTCAGGACGATGGTCTGGCCTTTGATGCCGGCCGGGTTCTTCATGAACGCATCGGCCTTGTCGCGTGTCGCCATCAGGGCATTGCCGACCGACTCGTCGTTGGTGATGCCGATCGTGACGAGCTGGTAGCGCGCGGCGCCGAGCACCGCGGGCACCGAGCCCGCGCCGCCGACATCCCACGATTTGGAGGCGGAAGCCGCGATCTGCGGCACGCCCGCCGGGAAGGTGCTGAACGCGGGCTTGAGCCCGAGCTCGTGCCACCAGCCCTTCTCGGTTGCGATGTAATAGGGGAGCGACCAGTAAAGCGCCGGCTGGTAGCTCACCTTGATCTCCTGCTGCGCGGCCGCTCCCCCCGCGACGAGCGCGAGCGCCCAGATGATCCTCCTCATGCGTGCTCCCTCCTCTCCTGGTTGGACTGCTGATCGCGCAACAGCCGCCAGATGCGCGACTTCAATTCGACGAACGACGAGCGCTCCATCACTTCCTCGACGCGACTGAGCGAATCCCAGCCGCCGCTCTTCCTCACCGGCGCCACATCCACGATCTCGGCGATGCGGCCGGGGCGGCGGGTCATCACCACCACGCGGTCGGCAAGGTACACCGCTTCCTCGACCGCGTGGGTAATGAAGAGCACCGTGCGCGGGTTCTTGCGCGCGAGCTTGACGAGCTCCTCCTGCATGAGCGTGCGCGTCTGGGCATCGAGGGCGCCGAACGGCTCGTCCATCAAGAGCACGTCCGGGTTCATGACATAGCAGCGCGCGATCGCCACGCGCTGCTGCATGCCGCCCGAGAGCTCGTGCGGGTAGGCGGACTCGTAGCCCTGCAAGCCCATCAGCTCGAGCTGCTGTGCGATGCGCGCGCGCCGCTCGAACTCCGGCACGCCCTGACTGCGCAGGCCGAATTCGATGTTGTCGTGCACGGTCTTCCACGGAAAGAGCGCGAACTGCTGGAAGACGACGGCGCGGCTCGGACCGGGCTCGGTCACGGGCTTGCCGCCGACCCGCACGGCGCCCGCCGTCGGGAAATCGAGCCCCGCTGCCATCCGCAGACAGGTTGTCTTGCCGCAGCCCGACGGACCGACGAGTGCGACGAACTCGCGCTCGCGCACCTCGAACGACACATCGTCGACCGCGGGCGCCTCGCGCCCATCGCGCGTGAACGCGCGCGAAACATTATCGAAGACGATCTCGCTCACTCAGCGGCTTGAATTCGGGGTCAGGGCCGTAATTATGACGCCCGGACAAAGCCCATTCGGCGCCTGTACAGCGAACTCGCTATTCCGTGCCTGGCCCCTAATTAGTCGCCGCATTACTCGAGTGGCGTGCCGCCGTCGAACTTCTCGCCGGGGAAGTACTTCTCCATGCGATCGTCGGCGGTGCGCGCGTGCGCCTCCATGCCTTCGAGGCGCGAGATGCGCGCCGTGACGGGGGCGAGCTCGCGGTTCGCGTCGCGCGACATGCGCTGCCATGTGAGCACCTTCAGAAACTTGTGCACCGAGAGGCCGCCCGAGTAGCGCGCCGCGCCCTGCGTCGGCAGGATGTGATTGGGCCCCGACGCCTTGTCGCCGAAGGCGACCGTGGTTTCCTCGCCGAGGAAGAGCGAGCCATAGTTCGTGAGATGCGCGAGCCACCAGTCGAGATCGCGCGCGTGCACTTCGAGATGCTCGGGCGCATAGCGATCGGAGACTTCCGCCGCCTCCTCGCGCGTCTCGCAGAGCACGACTTCGGCGCGATCGCGCCACGCCGCGGCTGCGCCCTGGCGCGCGGGCTGCGGCAGCTTGGCGATGAGCTTCGGCACGCGACGCATCACCTCCTCGCCGAGCTCGCGCGAAAGCGTCACCAGCCACGCCGGCGAATCGGGCCCGTGCTCCGCCTGCCCGACGAGATCGGAGGCGACGATCGCCGGATCGGCCGAATCGTCGGCGATGACGCCGATCTCGGTCGGCCCGGCGAGCACATCGATGCCGACGCGGCCGAAAAGCATGCGCTTCGCCTCGGCCACGAACTTGTTTCCCGGCCCGACGATAATGTCGGCGGGCTTGCGCGTGAAAAGCCCATAAGCGAGCGCCGCGATCGCCTGCACGCCGCCGAGCGTCAGCACCACATCGGCGCCCGCGACCTTCATCGCATAGAGCACGTACGGATGAATGCCCTTGCCCTTGTACGGTGTCGAGGCGGCGATTACGGTCTTCACGCCCGCGGCCTTGGCGGTCGCGATGCTCATGTAGGCGGAGGCGATGTGCGCGTAGCGCCCCGTCGGTACGTAGCAGCCGGCGACGTTGACCGGCACGAGCTTCTGCCCGGCGACGAGCCCCTCGACCACCTCTGTCTCGAGATCGCGCACTGAGCTTCGTTGCGCGAGCGCAAAGCGAAAGACGCGCTCGGTGGCGAAATCGATGTCCTGCCGGACGCTCGCCGGAATATCGCGCGTCCGCTCCTCGATATCCTGCGGCGTGAGCACGATCTCGCCCGTCCAGTGGTCGAGGTTGCGCGCGTACTCGCGCACCGCCTCTTCGCCGCGCGCTTCGATCTCCGCCAGCATCTCGGCGACGACCCATCGCGTCTCGTCGGCTTTTGCTTTTGGCGGCTTCTTCGCTTTCTTGATATAGGAGGCCATCTCGTCCGCGAGCGTAGCGTGCGCGCTCTCATAGCGCAAAGAGCGGCAGGTTGTCGCTATTTTCGTGACGTCCGCTCGTCGGCCGTCGTGCGCCTCCTGCGACGCGGTCGCGTTATTGCTTGCCCCGCGGCATGGCCACGCTGACCCACGAGCACGCACCGGTTCACGCCGAGCGTCATGAAGCGCTGCGGCGCGTGCGCGCCATCGTCGCCGGCTCCTCCGGCAATCTCGTCGAGTGGTACGACTTCTACGTCTATTCGTTCACCGCGCTCTACTTCGCGGCCGAGTTCTTCCCGAAGGGCAACCAGACGACGCAGCTTCTGAACGCGGCCGGCGTCTTCGCCGCCGGCTTCCTCATGCGCCCGGTCGGCAGCTGGCTCTTCGGCTACCTCGCCGACAAGCGCGGCCGGCGCTTCTCGATGATGGTGGCGGTGCTCATGATGTGCGGCGGCTCGCTCCTCGTCGCGGTGCTCCCGACCTACGCGCAGATCGGCATGGGAGCGCCGGCGCTCTTGCTCCTCGCGCGCCTCATCCAGGGTGTCTCGGTCGGCGGCGAATACGGCACCGCCGCCACCTACCTCTCCGAGGTGGCGCAGCACGGCCGTCGCGGCTTCTACGGCTCCTTTCAATATGTGACGCTGATCGGCGGCCAGCTCCTCGCGACGCTGGTGCTCGTCGTCCTGCAGCAGTTCCTCTCCGACGCCGACCTTCGCGCCTGGGGCTGGCGCATTCCGTTCCTGATCGGCGCCATCGCCGCGGTCATCGCCTTCTACCTGCGCCGCTCGCTCCCGGAAACCGCTTCGCGCGCGGCGCGTGAGCACAAGGAAGCGGGGTCGCTACGCGGCTTGCTGCGCTACCCGCGCTCTTTCTTCGTCGTCATGGGCTTCACCGCCGCCGGATCGCTCAGCTTCTACGCCTTTACGACGTACATGCAGAAATACCTCGTCAACACCGCCGGCTTCGATGCGCGCCGCGCGACCGAGACCATGACCGCGGCGCTTTTCTGCTTCATGGTGCTGCAGCCAGCGTTCGGCGCGCTCGCCGACCGGATCGGCCGGCGCACTTCGATGCTCGTCTACTCGGTGCTGCTGATGGTCGTCACCGTGCCGATCTTCACCGCCCTCGGCAACGTGAGCACGCCGACGCACGCGTTCGCGCTCATCATGGTGGCCATGCTCTGCGTGAGCTTCTATACCTCGATCAGCGGCCTCATCAAGGCCGAGCTTTTCCCGATGCATGTGCGCGCGCTCGGCGTCGGCCTCTCCTACGCCATCGCCAACGCGCTCTTCGGCGGCACCGCCGAATACGCCGCGCTGTGGTTCAAGTCGCTCGGGCACGAGAGCACGTTCTTCTGGTATGTCGTTGCCATGGGCGCGATTGCTTTCATTGCGGTGCTGCTCATGCCGGACACGCGCCACCGCGGCTACCTGACCGCCGACGACGCGCGCCACCTGGAGCCGGCTCGGCCTTAGGAAATCAACGCCTAATCGTCGGGCCGCGGCGACAGAGGCTGTTTCAAAGGACAAAAGCCTCGCGCTTCGATGCTTCGCGTGTGAAAGAGTGCACGGCTTCCCGAGCAGCGGCGGTGTTAGCGTCCTATCGCACAAATCAGAGGAGGAGGCCCCTCATGTACCACAACAGCACCGTCCGCCTCGCGCGCGAGAACCCCTATGTGCGTCAGCTCGAGAGTGCGAGGCGAGCAGCCGGCGGCAACAAGCAGCTTGCGGCCGCGCTGAGGACTTCTACGAAGGCGCTGCGAAGATGGTTGTCCGGCGAGGCGCCGCCGCCGATGAAAACCTATATGACCGCGGTCTATCTGGCCGGTCGCAGCAGCCTGAGAAGCCGGACCTCGTAGCAACAAGAAGATCGGGGCCAGGACCCGAATTCGTTTTGCGTACATGAACGAAATCGGGCTCTGACCCCGATTTTTGA
>JBHELS010000237.1:0-3316 GCA_046263015.1 Burkholderiales bacterium
GGAGAACGGCTGGCTGCACTGCGGACCGAGCGGCGCCGGGCACTTCGCGAAGATGGTCCACAACGGCATCGAGTACGGCATGATGCAGGCGCTCGCCGAGGGCTTCGCGCTGCTCGCCGCGCGTAAGGACCTCGATATCGATATGGCGCGGCTCGCGGAGACCTGGCGCTATGGCAGTGTGGTGCGCTCGTGGCTCCTCGATCTCTGCGCGGGGGGCCTGAAGGACAACGAGACGCTCGCCGGCCTCGCGCCGGTCGTGGCCGATTCGGGCGAGGGACGCTGGACCGCGCTCGAGTCGATCGAGCTCGGCGTGCCGACCCCGGTGATCACGCTCGCACTGATGAGCCGCTTCTCGAGCCAGGGGCGCTCCGATTACGAGCGCCGGCTTCTCGCGATGATGCGCGCCAAGTTCGGAGGACACGCGGTCAAGCGCGAATGATCGTCGTGCTGATGGGCGTCTCGGGCGTCGGCAAGACGACGCTTGGCAAGCGCCTCGCGAAGCGCCTCGGATGGCCCTTCTTCGATGCGGACGACTATCACCCGCCGGCGAACGTCGCCAAGATGGCCGCGGGCCTTCCTCTCGATGACGAGGACCGCTGGCCCTGGCTCGATCGGCTGAACCGGCGCCTGCTCGGCGAGCGCGATGCGATCGTCGCCTGCTCGGCGCTAAAGCAGTCCTATCGCGAGCGCCTCCTCGCCGGCATCGCCGAGGCGCGCATCGTTTTTCTGCACGGCACGCGCTCGCTCATCGCTTCGCGCGTGGCACAGCGCCAGCACCGCTATATGCCCGCGTCGCTCCTCGACAGCCAGTTCGCGACGCTCGAGCCGCCGGCCCAGGCGATCGCCATCGATGTCGCGGGCGACGTGGATGCCTGCGTCGAGGCGATCGCCGACGCCCTGTCGCGCGGCTGATGCGGCGAGCTCGCGGCGCACGCGCTCGAAAGTCGCTTTGACGTCCGTCGCATAGCTTGGCCGATAGGTGAACTCCGGGTCGAGAATGCGCTTCATCGTTTCTCCAGAAGTTTCAGCTCGACGGCGCGGGCGACCGCGTCGGCGGCGCGGCGCACGCCGAGCTTGCGGTAACAGTTCTTGATGTGGCTCGTGACGGTGTGCGTGGAGATGCCCAGCCGCTTCGCGACCTCGGCGTAGGTTGCGCCCTCCGAAATGAGACGCAGCACGTCGCGCTCGCGCTCGCTCAACATCGCTAGTTCCCGACGTGCACCTGATAGCGCGCGCCGTCGGAGAAGCTGCAGGTGCCGGCGCCCCGCAAGGGCGAGCTCATCTGGTATTCGCAGCTCATGAACGAGCCGTTCGGCCCCCAGGCGCTCGCCACGCCTTTGCTCTGATCGTTCGCGACGCGGGTTGCTTCGCCGACGAGCTGCTCGCCGCGGTAGCTGACCTGCAGCCGTCCCTTGCCGTTCATCATGTTCGTCACGCTGCCCGAGACCATGCCGTTTTCGGTGGCGATCTCGTTCATGGGATAGAGGCGCGCCTGGATCACCATCGGCGCCGCGGGGGCGCTCGGTGCGGCGGGCGCTTCCGGCGCGGGAACGGCGGCGGGCGCCACGCTCGTGGGTCGCGCGGGCGCAGGCGTCGGCGCCTGGTTGGCCGCACGCTGGGCATTCGCTTGCTGCATGAGCGCCTCGAGCTTCTCGATGTCTTTCGAGCTGACCGGAAGGACATAGCAGCCGGAAAGCGCGGCCGCGTGCAGTGCGAGCGCGACGGCGAGACGAAGCGGCGACTTGATCATGACTGGCTCCTTGAGTTGGATTGAAAGTCAGGTCCGATGAGGCGAAGCTCGACCGCCCGCATCACGGCCGCCGCAGCGCTATGCACCTCGAGCTTGCGGTAGCTGTTCTTGATATGTGTCCCGACCGTGTGCAGCGAGATGCGAAGCTCACGGCTGATCGCCTTGTAGCTGGCACCAACCGAAAGCAGCCGCAGCACATCGGTCTCCCGCGACGTCAGCATGGCCTCCTCCCGTAGTGTTGGCGGGCACTGCGCCCGCCCGACCATCCTCCGGTGCAGGGGCTTGCCGGCCCGTCGCCGTTCCCTTACAGATGGCTTATTCGGGTACAGTGGAGGCGGCTGCCGATAGGGGACGGGAGGACGGCCAGGCTATGAGCGATAACGCTTTTCCAGACGCGTTGCCGCCGCAGTACCGGCTGCACTGGTACGTGATCGAGCGCGTGCTCGGCCAGGGCGGCTTCGGCATTACTTATCTCGCGCGCGACACCAACCTCGACCAGGCGGTCGCCATCAAGGAGTACCTGCCGGTCGAAGTGGCGACGCGCCGCGCCGATGCCACCGTCGGGTCGCGCACCGATGAGCAGCAGGAACGCTACCGCTGGGGGCTCGAGCGCTTCATCCGCGAGGCGCGCACGCTTGCGCGCTTTGACCACGCCAATATCGTGCGCGTGCTCTCGGTCTTCGAGCTGCACAACACGGCGTACATGGTGATGCGCTTCGAGGAGGGCGAGACGCTCGCCGCGTTGCTCGAGCGCAAGCACGCGCTAGGCGAAGCCGATCTTCTGCGCGTGCTGATGCCGATCCTCGACGGGCTCGAGCTCGTGCACAACGCGGGCTTCATCCACCGCGACATCAAGCCGGACAACATCCACATCCGCTCCGATGGCACGCCGGTGCTCCTCGACTTCGGCTCGGCGCGCTACGCCGCCGGCCACTCGCGCACCGTGACGATTCTCGTCGCGCCGGGCTATGCGCCCTTCGAGCAGTACTACTCGAGCGGCGAGCACCAGGGCCCGTGGACCGATATCTACAGCCTCGGTGCCACCTGCTACCGCGCGATCGCCGGCCGCGCACCGCTCGACGCCATCGCGCGCAGCAAAGGTATTCTCGGCAGCACGCAAGAGCTCCTCGTGCCGGCCACGGCGGTGGGCAGCGGCCGCTATTCCGAGCGGCTCTTGAAGGCCATCGACCACGCGCTCGCCTTCGCGGAAAAGGAGCGCCCGCAAACGATCGCCGAATGGCGCAGCGAACTCAACGCCAATGGCGCCGCCGCGGCCATTCGCACGCTCTCGGCGCCGCCGCTCGTGAACGACATTCAGCCGGCGCGCCCACCTGCGGTCCACGCGGCCCTGCAGCCCTCGAAGCGCTCGCTCAGCTTCACCATCACCGTGGCTTGGGGGGCGCTCGCCGCCGTAGTCGCCGCGGCCGCGGCCGGCGCGTTCTGGCTCGCGCCGTTAGGCAAGGTGGCCGTTGTCGAGCCGCAGCCGCTCTCGGCGTCCCGGGATTCGGAGCGCCGCCTGCGCGAGCGCGAGCAACAGCTGGCCGAAGAAGAACAAAAACTCACGGA
>JBHELS010000238.1:0-4639 GCA_046263015.1 Burkholderiales bacterium
CGCCGGTTTTCCCGCGGCGCTCGTCATCGTGCAGCACCTCGACCCGCGCCATCGCAGCCTGATGGCGGAGATCCTCGCGCGGCGCATGGCGGTACCCATCAAGGAGGCGGCCGAGGACGATACGGTGCGCGCCGGCTGCGCGTTGCTCGCCCCGCCCAATCGGCACCTTTTGGTGAATAGCGACCGCAGCATCTCGCTCACGCAAACCGAGCTTGTGCACTTCCTGCGGCCCTCGGCCGACCTCCTTTTCGAGTCCGCGGCGGCGAGCTTCCGCGAACGCGCGATTGCTGTGGTACTTTCCGGCAGCGGGCAGGACGGCGCGATGGGCTTGAAAGCGATCAAGCAAACTGGCGGCACGGTGATCGTTCAGGACGCAAGCAACGCCGAGTTCTCCGGCATGCCGCAAGCGGCGCTCGCCACGGGGCTCGCCGACTTCGTGCTCGCGCTCGACGAGATCGCGCCCGCGCTGCAAAAGCTCTGCTCGCCCACGCATGACTGAACCGGACGACGATGGAAAATTCGAGTCGCTGCTCGAATTCCTGCAACGCGAGCGCGGCTTCGACTTCACCGGCTACAAGCGCCCGAGCCTGATCCGCCGCATGCGCCGTCGCATGCAGATGGTCGGCATCGAGGAGTTCGACGCCTACGTGGAGTTCCTGGAGGTGCACCCTGAGGAGTTCGCCGAGCTCTTCAACACCATCCTCATCAACGTCACCTCGTTCTTCCGCGACGAGGCCGCGTGGGACTGCCTGAGAAGCGAAGTGGTGCCGAAGCTCGTTGCCGCCAACGCGCCGCACGCGAGCGTGCGCATATGGTCGGCGGGCTGCGCCTCGGGCGAAGAGGCGTATACGCTTGCCATGGTATTCGCCGAAGCGATGGGGCCCGACGCCTTTGGCAAGCGCGTGAAGATTTACGGTACGGATGCGGACGAGCACGCCCTTGCGCAGGCGCGGCTTGCAAGCTACTCACCGAAGGAGCTCGAAGGCGTGCCGATCGCGCTGCGCGAGCGCTACTTCGAGGAAACCGGCGGGCGCTTCGTCTTTCGCGCCGACTTGCGCCGCTCGGTCATCTTCGGCCGGCACGACCTCGTGCAGGACGCGCCGATCTCGCGGCTGGATCTGCTCGTCTGCCGCAATACCCTCATGTACTTCAACGCCGAGACTCAGGCGCGGATCATGAATCGCTTCCATTTCGGCCTGAACGGCGACCGAAGCGACCCGGGGTACCTGTTCCTCGGGCGCGCGGAGATGCTCCTCACCCACAGCACGCTCTTCACGCCCATCAACATCAAGAACCGGATCTTCGCCAAGGTACCTCCGCCGGGGGCTACCAGGCGACCGCGCGCCGCCGCGGTGCTGCCACTGGACGGCAATGGAAACCATGCCATGCACCAAGACCGCCTGCGCGATCTCGCCCTCGACGAAACGCCGGTCGCGAGACTGGTGGTCGATACCAACGGCATTCTCGCCATGGCCAATCAGAAGGCGCGCATGCTCTTCAGCATCGCGGCGAGCGACATCGGCCGCTCGCTGCACGACCTCGAGATCTCGTATCGGCCGCTCGAGCTTCGCTCCGTCATCGAGCAGGCGTACGCGGAACGCCGGCCACTCACACGCAGCAATATCGAGCGGCGTTTCGGCGACGGCGAGCGCCAGCATTTCGACATCACGGTCGCGCCGCTATACGACGATATGCAGACGCCGGTTGGCGTCGCCATCACCTTTCTCGACGTCACGCGCTATGCGCGCCTCTCCGACGACCTGCAGCGCTCGCGAGAGGAGATTCAGACCGCGAATGAGGAGCTGCAGTCCTCGAACGAGGAGCTCGAAACGACCAACGAGGAGCTGCAATCGTCGAACGAGGAGCTCGAAACC
The DNA here is from genome assembly GCA_046263015.1 of Burkholderiales bacterium. Classification (GTDB taxonomy): domain Bacteria; phylum Pseudomonadota; class Gammaproteobacteria; order Burkholderiales; family SG8-39; genus SCGC-AG-212-J23. Next base: position 1,875 of record JBHELS010000238.1, read on the forward strand.
ACCAACGAGGAGCTGCAGTCGACGAACGAAGAGCTCGAGACGATGAACGAGGAGCTGCAGTCCACTAACGAGGAGCTGCAGACGGTGAACATCGAGCTTCGCGAGCGCACGGAAGAAGCGAACCGGCTGAACGCGTTTCTAGAATCGGTGGTGAGCAGCCTGCGCTCTGCCGCGGTGGTGGTCAGCCCGAATCTCGATGTCCTCATGTGGAACCGCCGCGCCGAGGATCTCTGGGGCCTGCGCGCCGACGAGGTGCAGAGGCAGGGGCTTCTCAACCTCGACATCGGCCTGCCGGTGGCCGAGCTGCGTAACGTGCTGCGTCCCTGCCTCTCAGGCGAAGCGGACTACAAGGAGACGACGCTCGACGCCATCAATCGCCGCGGCAAGAGCATCAAGTGCCGCGTCACCTGCTCTGCGCTTGTCAATCCGAGCGGCAAGCGCGACGGCGTCATTCTGCTTATGGAAGAAGCCCCGGCTTAAGAACGCGGTATGGCTGCTTGAACGAGGACTTTGCAGGGTCGCGGCCCGATGTTTGCATCCCTGCGGTAATGTCGACCAAGGACATCGTGGTGATCGGCGCCTCGGCGGGCGGCATGGGCGCGCTCGAGAAGCTGGTGGCCGGCCTGCCGGCTGATCTGCCGGCCGCGGTGTTTGTCGTCTGGCACCTCGCGCCGGGCGTGAGCACCGTCCTGCCGGCGGTGCTCGGCCGTGCCGGACGTCTGCCGGCGGCCGCGCCCAAGGACGGCGATCCGATACGTCCCGGGCACATCTACATCGCGCCGAACGACCATCACATGCTCCTTGAGCGCGGCTATATCCGCGTCACCAAGGGGCCAAAGGAAAACCGCTTCCGGCCGGCGGTCGATCCGCTTTTTCGCTCGGCGGCGTACATCTACAGCACGCGCGTCATCGGCGTCGTGCTCTCCGGTGCCCTCGACGACGGCACGGCGGGGCTGTGGGCGATCAAGATGCGCGGCGGCACGGCGATCGTGCAAGACCCCGCAGATGCGATGCACCGCTCGATGCCCCTCAACGCTCTCGACAACGTCGATGTGGATTACACGCTGCCCGTGGCGGACATCGGGCCGCTGGTCGGCCGGCTTACTCGCCAGCAGGCGGCGCCCGAGCCGCTCTTCGCCCCGCGCGAGCGCGAGCGCATGGATGCCGAGATCAAGATCGCGGGCGAGCGCGACCCGCGCGTCGCGGACGTCCTCCGCTATGGCGAGTTCTCGCCTTTCACGTGCCCGGAGTGCCACGGCGTGCTCTCGATGTTTCGCGACGGCAACCTTATGCGCTTTCGCTGCCACACGGGACATGCGGTCTCGAGCGGCACGCTCCTCGAGTCGGCGACTGCGCAGATCGAGCAGAAGCTCCTCGACGCACTGCGGGCGCTGGACGAGACCATCATGCTCCTTAACCAGATGGGCGAGGAGTACGCGAAAAAGGGCAATACCGCCGCGGCCGAGCAGTGCTTCAACCGCGCCCGCGACGCCTACGAGCGCTCGCGGCCGGTCCGCGAGGCGGCCATGAACAACGAGGAGGTCTCGACCGAGGTCGTGCGCCAGCAGGCGGGGAGCTAGTTGCTCGCGCCCCGAATTCGTTAGGCGCGGATCTCTATCTCGGTGCGCAGTATGGCCGGCGCGGAAAGCCTCGCGCGCCAGACGAGAGTATTCGTCGGCGCGCGGCGGTCGAAGGCGCGCGACATCCAGCCGTAAAGCGGCGCGAGGCTGCCGCGATAGATCTCGGCGCTGCCCTGCGGTGGCAACGTGAAGTGAAGCGTTACGCCGTCGCGTTCGGCGAGGACGCCATCGGCGACGATATCGACGCGGCACTCCTCGGCGAAATGAAAGACGAGCTCGACCTCGTGGTCTTCGCCCATGTCGAGCGAATCCTCGATCACGAGGCGCCGGGCGCGCTTATCGAGCTCGATCGCTCGCCGGTGGCGCACCGGATCGGGAAGTCGCGTGTAGCCCGAGTGCCAGCCCTCGAAGCGGTCCTTTTCCGGCGTCGAGAGCCAGACGCCGCAGCCGGCACGCGCGTGCTTCACCCACATGAAGTTGCCGCCCTGCTCCGACTGGTCGAGCGCGTCGATGCGAACCGTGTTGTGCGCGGCGGTGCCGCGGAAGTATTCGCGCCAGCGCTCCTGCGTGTGATAGGCGTAGGTGCCGGGATCGACGATCAATTCCCTGCCGCCGACCGAGAGCGTGAAGGAGAGCGCGTCGGCGTGGCCGTGGGCCGCTATCGACGTGTAGCCGAGCGGCCCGGCGTCGACCACCGCGCGAATCTCATTCGGGGTATCGAACTCGGCGCCGAGGATGTAGTAGCCACCTTGAGGAAAGCTCTGGCGCACGGGCAGGTGCGTGTTCTGCGCTTCGAGCGTCTCGTACTGCCGGGCGGCGTCGGCGCCGAGGAGCCAGCGCGCCTTGTCATCGACCCGTGGCGCCTTGGCCTTGAAGTCGCCGCGGCGGAAAAGAATGGCGCCGAGCGCGAGCGCCGAGCGGAACGGCGAATACTCGGCACTCGGGTCGAGGCGAACGAGGTGGCCGTCGTCCGCGTCGCCGAACATCGGCACCTTGCCGCCGACGTCCATGACCGAGGCGATGAAGTCCATCATCGCCTCGAGCCGCGACTCGTACGCCGGGCTGAACCATTCGCCGTTCGCCTTTCCGGCGAGGAGCGAGACGACCAGCATGTCGAGCACGAACTGCTGGTACCAGAGCGCCTGCTCGCGGTTCACGCCGTCGGGCGCGTTCTGCGCGAGCGCC
>JBHELS010000239.1:0-5201 GCA_046263015.1 Burkholderiales bacterium
GAAAAGCTCGATGTGGTGGTCTTCATGCACCCGATCGGCTTCACCCACGGCGAGCGCCTGGTCGATCACTACTTCTCGAACATTATCGGCAACCCGCTCGAGACCACCGTGGCAGCGAGCCATCTCATCTTCGACGGTGTGATGGAGCGCCATCCCAAGCTTAAGGTGGTGCTGCCGCACGCCGGCGGCTATCTCGCGCATTACTGGGCGCGCATGGACCATGCCTACAAAGCGCGGGCCGACACCCGGGGGCAGATGAAGAGGAAGCCGTCGTCGTACCTCAAGCGCTTCTACTTCGACACCATCACCTTCGACCATGGCATGCTCGCGCACTTGATCGCCCGCTTCGGCGCGGATCACGTCCTCCTTGGCACCGATTACCCCTATGACATGGGGATGGAGCGGCCGCTCGAATTCATCGCCGGCGTAAAGGGACTGTCGAAGGCGGAGCTCGCCGCCGTCGACGGCGGCAATGCCGCTCGCTTGTTGAAGATTGATTACAATCGGCCGCAAAGGAGGAGGTCATGAATTTCACTCGCAGGAAAGTCATCGGCGCTGCCGGCGCCGCCGCCGTAACGGCCGCACTGCCGGGCCGCCGCGCATTCGCGCAGGGCTCGGGCCCGGTGAAGATCGGCATGAGCATGCCGCAGACCGGATCGCTTGGCGCCGGTGGTCAGGCGGCGCTGCTCGCGCTTCGCATGTGGGTCGACGACGTGAACCAGAAGGGCGGGCTGCTCGGCCGCAAGGTGGAGTTCATCGTCTACGACGACCAGACCAACCCCGCCAACACGCCGGGCATCTACACGAAGCTGCTCGATGTCGACAAGGTTGATCTGCTGATTGCGCCTTACGGGACGGTTCCCACGGCGCCGATCATGCCGCTAGTCAAGCAGCGCGATCTCCTGCTGATGGGCAATTTCTCGTTCCAGGTGAACCACAAGGTGCAGCACGACAAGTGGTTCAACAACTCGCCGTGGAACGACGCATCGAGCTGGTCGGACGGGTTTTTCAAAGCCGGCCAGAAGGCCGGCGCCAAGACCGTCGCCATCCTCGCGGCAGACCAGGAGTTCGCGCAGAACCTGGCGAACGGCGCGCGCGAGCTCGCCAAGAAGTCGAACATCAAGACGGTCTACGATCAGAACTATCCGCCGACCACCACCGACTTCTCGTCGCTGATGCGCGCCATCCGCGCCGCCAAGCCCGAGATGGTGTTCGTGATGTCGTATCCGAACGATTCGGTGGCAATCGTGCGCGCGGTGAACGAGATCGGCGTCGGCTCGCAGGTGCAGATCTTCGGCGGCGGCATGGTGGGCCTGCAGTTCACGCCGAACATGGTGAACCTCGGCAGCCACCTGAACGGCATCCTCAACTACAACTCCTACGTGCCGGGCATGAAATATCCGGGCATCGAGGACTTCCTAGGCCGCTATGCCAAGCGCGCGGCCGAGGCCAAGGTCGATCCGCTCGGCTTCTACCTGCCGCCGTTCAACTACGCCATCGGCCAGATCCTCGAGCAAGCGACCGCGGCCACCAAGACCCTTGACCAGAAGAAGCTCGCCGCCTGGCTGCACGCCAACGAGGTGAAGACCATCGTCGGGCCGATCCGCTGGGACAAGAACGGCGAGTGGGCGAACCCGCGCGTCGTGCAAGCGCAGTTCCGCGGCGTCGCCGACAACAACGTCGACCAGTGGCGCAAGCCCGGCAAGCAGGTGGTGATCTTCCCGGAGGAGTACAAGACCGGCGAGGTCGTCACCCCGTTCGAAAAAGCCCGCTCGTCGAAGTAGGGCGCGAGCGAGACGACAAAAACGGCGCGGCAATCCCGCGCCGTTTTCACATGCGAATTCGGGGTCAGGGCCGTAATTATTTCGAGCTGAGATGATCTTTTCGTTCGATCTGCTCACCGAGGCACTGATCTTCGGCGTGCTGCTGGGCTCCTTCTACGCGGCGGTGAGCATCGGGCTCTCGGTGTCGTTCGGCCTGCTCGACGTGCCGCACGTCGCGCACCCGGCGGTGATGATCCTCGGCTCTTACCTCACGTACGTGCTGACGACCTACGGCCTCGACCCGCTGGTGGCGGGCGTGGTGCTGATGCCGGTGTTCTTCGTCATCGGCGTGCTCATCTACCGCTTCTACTACGAGTCGTTCGAGCGTCGCGGCACCGACGCGGCGGTGCGCGGGCTCGCGTTCTTCTTCGGCCTCGCCTTCATCATCGAGATCGGGCTGATCCTCGTCTTTGGCGTCGACCAGCGCTCGGTGCAGGCGCGCTACATCGGCTCGAGCCTCTCGCTCGGAGACTATCGCATCCCGTACCGGATGCTGGTCGCCTTTGGGGTCGCCCTGGTCCTCACCTTCTTCCTCACCCTCTATCTGTCGAAGACGTTCACCGGCCGCGCGATCAAAGCGGTGGCGCAGGACGAGCCGGCGCTGCGCCTGATGGGCGCGAACCCGGTGCGCATCAAGCAGTGGGCCTTCGGCATCGCCACCGGCGTGAGCGCGCTCGCAGGAGCGATGCTGGTCGTCGTCGGGCCGGTCGAGCCGGCGATGGATCGCGTCTATATCGGACGCACGTTCTGCGTCGTCGTGTTGGCGGGCCTGGGCAGCATGACCGGCACCCTCGCGGCGGGCCTAATCCTCGGCATCGCCGAGTCGCTCGTGCTCATGTTCTCCGGCGCGTCGTGGGCCCCGGCGGTCGCCTTCGGCCTGCTGCTCGTGGTGCTTGGTGTCCGTCCGCAGGGGCTGTTTGGCCGATGAAGTTCTGGATCATCGTGGCCATCCTCTGCGGCGTCGCCGTGCTGGTCGGCATCAGTCCGGTGAACGAGTACTTCTTCTTCGCCGCATACGTCGTCCTGACTGCCGTGACGCTCGCCACCGCGTGGAACATCCTCGGCGGCTACGCGGGCTACGTGAACTTCGGGCCGCCCGCGTTCTTCGGCATCGGTGCCTACACCGCGGTCGTGCTGTTCAAGTGGCTCGGCGCGCCGCTCATCGTGCAGATCGCGGCCGGCGCGCTGATGGGCGGACTGCTCGGCTTCGGCGTCGGCCTGCTGACGCTGCGCCTGCGCGGCATCTTTTTCGCCATCGCCACGGTCGCCGTCGTCTTCATCATGGAGACGGTGATGATCAACTGGCGCTACGTCGGCGGCGCCACGGGGCTACAGCTCCTGCGGCCGCCGCTCACGCCGCCGTTCGATACCTACACGCGCATGCTGTTCGTTGTCATGGCGCTGATGGCGGTCGGCTCGGTGTGCATCGCGCGCTACGTGCAGGACTCGTGGATCGGGCGCGGCCTGCGCGCGATCCGCGACAGCGAGGAGGCGGCGGAGGCGAGCGGCGTGCCGACGCTGAAGCTCAAGCTCTTCGCCTGCGTGATCTCCGGCGCGCTGATGGGCGCCGCCGGCGCGCCGATGCCGATGTATCTTAGCTTCATCGAGCCGGCGTCGACGTTCAATCTCAGCTACACGGTCTCGGCGCTCGGCAGCGCCATTATCGGCGGCATGTCGCACTGGGGCGGGCCGATCGTTGGCGCGCTGCTCCTCTCGACGCTGCAGCAAATAGTGACTGTCACCGTGTCGGGCGAAGTAAACGTGCTGATCATCGGCGTGCTGCTCGTTCTGTTCGTGGTGCTCGCGCCCGAGGGCATCCTCGGCCTCTTCAAGCGATGGCTGACGCCTTCCTCAAAATAAGCGGCGTCTCGAAGCACTTCGGTGGCTTCACGGCGCTCTCGGAGGTGTCGATCGACATTGCGCGCGGCGAGCGCTTCGGCCTGATCGGCCCTAACGGCTCGGGCAAGACGACGCTCATCAATTGCGTCTCGGGGCTCCTGCGCAACGACACGGGCTCGATCGTGTTCGACGGCAATGAAGTCTCGCGGCTGCCCGCCTACATGCGCACGCGCCGCGGCATCGCGCGCAGCTTCCAGATCCCGCGCCCGTTCCACACCATGAGCGTGCTCGAGAACCTGCTGGTGCCGGCCGCCTACGTGGGGCATCTCAAGGAAGCCGACGCCCAGGCCGAGGCGCTCGACATCCTGCGGCGCATCGGCCTCGCCGACAAAGCCGAGGCGCAGGCGAACCGCCTGTCGCAGGTCGAGCTGCGCAAGCTCGAGCTCGCGCGCGCCATGGCGGCGCGGCCGAAGCTGCTGATCTCCGACGAGGCGATGGCCGGGCTCTCGGGCGCCGAGGTCGAGGAGATGCTGAAGATCCTGTTCGCGCTGAACGAGTCCGGCATCACCATCGTCATGATCGAGCACATCATGCAGGCGGTGATGCGCTTCTCGCAGCGCGTGGTCTGCCTGGACGCGGGCAAGATCATCTGCGAGGGGACGCCCGCCGCCATCGTGCAAAACGCCGAGGTACAGAAAGCCTATCTTGGCGCTTGAGCTGAAAATTGGCGGCGTCGACGCGGGCTACGCCGCGGTGCGCGCGCTGCACGGCGTATCGCTCGACATCGGCCAGGGCGAGACGGTCGCGCTGCTCGGCACAAACGGCAACGGCAAGAGCACGCTCATGAAGTGCGTCATGGGCATGGTGCGACCGACGAAAGGCACGGTAACGCTCGCAATCGAGGGCAAGACGCACGATCTGACCCGCCTCTCGACCGAGGACATCGTCAACCTCGGCGTCGCCATGGTGCCGGAGGGGCGGCGGCTCTTTCCGAAGCTCACGGTCGAGGAGAACCTGCTGCTTGGCGCCTACCGGCCGCTCGCGCGCCACGAGATCGGCCGCAATCGCGCCTTCGCCTACGAAGCGTTTCCGGTGCTCGCCGAGCGGCGTCGCCAGCTCGCGGGCTCGATGTCGGGCGGCCAGCAGCAGATGCTCGCGATCGCGCGGGCGCTGATGTCGGCGCCGAAGCTCCTGCTGGTGGATGAGCCTTCGGTCGGCCTCGCGCCGATCCTCGTCTCGCACACGATCACCAAGATCAAGGAGCTGAAGGAGAGTTACGGCCTTACCGTGCTCATGGCCGAGCAGAACTTCCATCAGGCAATCCGCATCGCGGATCGGGGCTACATCATCGTGCACGGCGAGATCGTCTTCGAAGGCGACGTGCAGGCGCTCGAGCGGAACGAGCTCGTGCGCAGCTATTACCTCGGCACCGGTTGAACGTCCGAAACGTTCCGATCGGCATGTACGGCGCGGTCATGGGCCTGACGGGCCTAGGCTTGAGCGCTCGAGCGGCGGCGCCCGTGCTGCCCGGTTACGTGC
>JBHELS010000240.1:0-12067 GCA_046263015.1 Burkholderiales bacterium
CCGCAGTCGTGCGCCACCCAGACCTTGCGCGCCCAGACGCGCCCGGTAGTGGAATCGACCTCCACTTGAGCGACGACCGCCACCGCGGTGCCATTGCGCTCGGCGAATGCAATGCCTTTTCCTTTGCCGAGCGAGCTCCAACTCGATTTCTCCGCGACCGCCTTCACCACGGCCGCGTGGCGCGGTTCGCTTAGATAGCGCAGCCGGAAGGCCACCGGATCCTCGCCCGCGGCGCGCGCTACCTCGTCGATGAACTGCTCCGATCCGAAATGGATCTCCGGACCTACCGGATCGCGAAAGTGTGAGGTGCGAAGGGGCGAGCAGTGGTCGACGAACTGCGGGATCGTCTCCCAGCCGAGGAGCTTATTCTCGAAGCCGTAGGACTCGGCCGGCGTGCCGAAGATTTGGTTGGGCTTCGGCGCTACCCCCATCGATTGGCCGATCAGGCTATCGGCGGGCTGCGATTCGTTCGTGGCGATGTGCTGGCGTGAGAAGCCTTTGGAGATGAACTCGTAGCCCACCACTTTGCCGCTCGCGTCGATCGCCGCGCGCGCGCGATGCACGCACGCCGGCCCCTTCGGATCCCAGGCGGTACCGTCGGCACGCATGCCTTGGACGCGCACGGGCTTGCCCGTCGCGCGCGCGAGGAACGCCGCATCCATGGCAGCGTCGCCCGCATCGTTGCGGCCGTAGGAGCCGGCACCCGCGACCCAAATTGCGCGCACGTTCTCCCCGGGCAATTCGAGAAGCCGCGCGACGCCGTCGCGCACGAAATGCGGCTTCTGCGAGCCGGTCCAGACCGTGCACATTCCGTTCTTGATCTCCACCACCGCGCAGGCAGGGCCCATGCTCGCGTGCGACTGGAATGGCCACTCGTATTCGGCCTGCACCACCTTGACGCCCGGCAAGGTGAACGCGGCGGCCACGTCGCCCTTTTTCACTTCGTCCTGGCGCTTGATCACCTTCGCGCCGCGAATATGGTCGTAGAGCTCCTCCATCGGCGGGAATGGCGCTTCCATCGGCTCCCATTCCACCTTCAAGCTTTGCGCGGCGCGCACCGCATCCCATTCCCTCGGCGCGACGACGGCAACGAAGTCCTTGTCGCGGATCACGCGTGCGCCGCCAAGGCCTTTGATCGAAGCCTCGTCGATCGTGCGCACCTTGCATGCCGCGCGCGGCGGACGAATGACGCGCGCATGCAGCATGCCGGGCCGACGCACGTCCGTCACGAATTCATCGGTACCGTAGACCTTCCAGGCGACATCGCGCCGGGGCAACGGCTTGCCGACCACCTTGTAATCGCCTGGCGGCTTCGGCTTCGCCGGCACGCTGATATCCATCGGATTGCCGACTTGCTTGTTCCACTGCAGCTTGTGATGGAAATAGCGCCCGCCCACCAGGTCGGCGTAGCTCACTTTCCTGTCTCCCGCGGCAACGACGCCGTCAGCGACGTGCAATTCGCCCGCGGGCGTGCCGAGCTGGTCGGCCGCGCGATCGACGAGCACGCGGCGCGCTTCCGCCGCGGCGCGACGCAGGAGCCGCGCGCCATTCGATACGCCGGTGCTACCCGAGGCGCCGCCCTGGTTGCATGAGGTCGCGGTGTCGCCCATCACGACCTCGACCTTGTCGAAGCCGACGTCAAGCTCCTCGGCAACGATCTGCGCCACCGCGACATCGAGTCCCTGCCCCATGTCCATCTTGCCGAAGAACGCCTGCACATTGCCGTTCGGCAATACGGCGATCCATGAGTCGAGCTCGGTCGGCACGAGAGCCGGCTTGCCGGCTGCCTGTCCCAGGACTTCGCTAGCCGGCGCTGCAAACGAAACGACCAGCGCGCCAGAGGTCTTCAGGAATTCGCGACGATCCATGTCGGCCTCCTCAGACCATGCTCGATTGGGCGCGCTTAATGGCGCGCAGGATCGCGACGTGCGTCCCGCAGCGGCACTTGAGGCCGGCGAGACCGTCGCGCAGTTCGTTGTCCGTCGCCTTCGGGTTTTTCTTCAGTAATGCCGCCGCGGTCATCAGCCAGCCATTGATGCAATAACCGCATTGCGGCACGCCCTCGGCGACGTACGCCGCCTGCAGCGGGTGCGGCTTGTCAGGCGTACCGAGACCCCCGATCGTCGTGACGCGTTTGCCGGCGGCTGCCGCTACGGGCAACACGCACGAGCGCATCGGCTCGCCATTCAGCTGCACGGTACAGGCACCACATTGAGCGAGGCCGCAGCCGAAGTGGGGATTGTTGAGGCCGAGGTCGCCGCGCAACGCGTAAAGGAGCGGCATCTCGGGCTGCGCGTCGACCGACACACGCTTGCCGTCGACGATGAAGCGGTACTTGGCCATCCGTCCTCCTCAGGAGAATGTCGAGCACGATCTTACCCCTGCCGTGCTTCGCGGCGCGGCGCCTAGCGCACGACCTTGATGCCGGCCTCCTGCAAGATCGTGCGCATGCGCTCGGTGAACTCGCCGTAGAACTTCGTCAGCTCGGCCGCGTTCTGATAGCCGTCCTCGAACTGGTTGTCCTCGAGGAACTTGTGCCACGAGGCGCTGCGGGTCAGGCGGCGGAAGACGTCTTCCCAGTAGGCGACGTTTTCCGCCGGAATGCCGGGCGGCGCGACGACGCCGCGCACCTGCGGCACGGCCGGCACGTCGAAGCCCGCTTCCTTGAGCGTGGGCACATTCGGAAACGCCGCCAGACGCTGGTCGCTCACCTGCGCGAGGACGCGCATGTTGCCCGCGCGGATGTGCTCGCCCGCCTCGGCCGGCTCGATCACCATCATGTTGACGTGCCCGCCGAGCAGCGCCGCGATGCGCTCGCCGCCGCCGGGGAAGGAAATGAACGTCCAGCGCGCGCCCGTGGCTTTCTGCAATAGCTGACGCACGACGTTGTCCCGGCTCGTCACCGAGCCGCCGGATTGCTTGAGCTGACCCGGGTTGTGCTTCGCCGCGGCGATGAAATCGCCAAGCGTTTTGTACGGCGAATCGGCTTTCACGGCGATGAGCGCCGGCTCGAGCACGAGCCGCGCGATCGGCGTCAGATCGCGCAGCGTCACTTTCGCCTCCGCGCTCGTCAGCGGGGAGGTCAGCCAGACGCCGGTAAAGAAGCCGATCGTGTGCTGCTCTCCCGCCTTCTCCGCGAGGTACGCTGCGGCAACGGCGCTCCCGCCGCCCGTCTTGTTCACGACTTGCATGCGCACCGGCAGGAGTTTTTCCTTCTCGATCATCGTCGCCACGGCACGCGCGAGCAGATCGCTGCCGCCGCCCGGGCCCGTGTGCACCACGAGTTCAACGGTGCGCGTCGGCGTGAAAGCGTGCCCTGGCGACGCAGCCGCAGCCGCGCCCGCAGTTACGCCCGCAGTTACGCCAATGACGAGCGCCATCATTATGGTTCTCATTTTTCCTCCTCCATCGCGTGCAACCGCCACGCGTTCAGTCGCGTAAAGAGCGGCACGAGCAGGATCAAGATCGCGAACGATAGCATCGCGGCCGCGAGCGGGCGCGAAACGAGGATGGCGAGACTGCCTTCCGACATCATGAGCGATTGCCGCAGCGCGCGTTCCATGGCGCCGCCCAGAACCAAACCAAGGATCAAGGGCGCGCTCGGATAATCGAGCTTGCGCATGACATAACCGAGCAAGCCGAACGCGGCGACGAGCGCGAGGTCGAAAAGACTGCCCGAGACGCTGTAGACGCCGACGAGTGAAAGACCGACAATCGCCGGGTACAGCGCGTAAGCCGGCGCGCGCAGCACCTGCGCGAAGAGCGGCACGAGCGGCAGATTGAGAATCAAGAGCAGGACGTTGCCGATGTACATGCTCGCGACGAGGCCCCAGAAGAGCTGCGGGTTCTCGGAGATGAAGAGCGGCCCGGGCTTGAAGCCCCAGAGGACGAGCGCCGCGAGAAGGATCGCGGTCGTCCCCGAGCCCGGGATGCCGAGCGTGAGAAGCGGCACGAGCGCGCCGCCGGTCTCCGAATTGTTCGCGCCTTCCGGCGCCGCCACACCTTCGATGACGCCGGTGCCGAATTGCTCGCGCCGCCGCGAGAACGCCTTTTCGACGCCATAGGATATGAACGACGCGATGGTCGATCCCGCGCCGGGCAGGACGCCGATCAGGAAGCCGATGATCGAGCCGTTGGCAAACGCGAAGCGGCAATCGCGCAGATCTTGCGCCGTCGGCAGAAGGTTGCGCAGGCCTTTGGGAACGGGCAGCGCCTGCGGCTCTTCGCGCGCTTCCATATTGGCGAGCACTTCGCCCAGCGCAAAGACACCGATGGCGACGACCACGAAATCGATGCCCGAAAGAAGCTCCATGCGGCCGAACGTGAAGCGAGAGGTCGTGGCGAAGGGATCGGTGCCAATGCCGGCGATCCAAAGGCCGACCAGCATGGCGAGGAGCGCCTTGACGAGCGAGCGGCCCGCGAGCAGCACCACCATCGCAAGGCCGAGCGACATCAGTGCGAAATACTCAGGCGAGCTGAAAGCGAGCGCGAGCCGAGCGAGCGGCGGCGCGATCAGCATCAGCCCGACGACGCCCACCGTGCCCGCGATAAACGAGGCGATCGCCGCAATGCCGAGCGCGGCGCCGGCGCGGCCCTTGCGCGCGAGTTGATAGCCATCGAGGCAAGTCACGACGGAGGCCGACTCGCCGGGCACGTTAAGCAGGATGGAGGTCGTCGAACCGCCATACTTCGCCCCGTAGTAAATGCCGGCGAGCATGATCATCGCGCCGGCCGGATTGATATGCGCCGTGAGCGGCAGGAGCATCGCGATGGTTGCCGGCGGGCCGAGGCCCGGCATGATGCCGACGATCGTGCCGAGAAACACGCCGACAAAGCACCAGAGCACATTCCCCGGCTGCAGCGCGACGCCAAAGCCGTGCAGCAATCCGCTCGCGATGTCCATCAAGGAAGCGGCACGCCGAGCGCCACGGGAAAGACGAGATAGAAAATCGCCACCATCACGCCCGCCACTAGGGCAGCTTGCGATACCGGCCGTCGGTACATCACCGCGACAACGAAGATGGTGAGGAGCGCGAAGCCAAGCGCGAACCCGACGAACTTCATGAGCAACACGGCGATGGCGAGCGCCGCCCACATAGCGAACGCCCGCGTGGCACCGCGCCAGTCAATGGCGGATGGCTTCGTGCTGCCGATCGCGAGCGCGGCTCCGAGGACAATCATCGCGATCGCGTACCACCGCGGGAAAAAAGCGGGGCCCGGCCCCTCCGCGGAGAGGTACTCCCAGCCGCGCGTCGCGCCCAGGATGTAGGCGCCAAGCGCGGCGAGCGCCAGCCCGGACCAGAAGTCCGGGGAGCGGCGGAACATCTATCTCTTCTTTTTCTTTGCCCCCATACGCGGGGCGCGCTTCGCCGTGGGCTTTTTGTAGCGGCCCTGCGGCACGATCTCGCAGACGATGCCGCCCGGGGATCGGAATTTGACCGGCACCACGCCCGGGTCGCTGATGATCTCGCAGCCAAGCGCCCGGATCCGCTTCTCGGCACCTGCAACATCGGCCACCTCCACCGCGAAATGGTGGATGCACGGCCCTTCGCCCGCGGCGCGCGACTCTGCCGACTGTGCGCCCGCGTCATATTGGATAAGCGCGAGGTCGATCATGCCGTCGCTCAAGTGCCGGGAGGTGTGATCTCGCACGCGATCCGTGCTCATCTCGCTGAAGCCGAACACTTCGCGGTAGAACTGGGTGGTGCGCTCGAGGTCGTCGACCTTGAGCGCGAGATGCACGATTCGACTCATCGCTTCTCCTTTAGCAGGGGTCTCAGTTTTCGCATATTGCCCAATCTCTCGAGCGTCCACAGTGCGTCGCATAGGCGGCGCGCGCGCGCCCTTGCGAATACAGGAGCGATGAGATCCGCAGCCTTGGCGTCGACCTCTTCTCGGGTCATTGGATTCTCCGCCGTGCCGCGCACCGCCTTCATGTGATGGCGCAGCGTGCGGCCGTCGCGCAACCGCAATTCGATGATCCCCTGACGGCTCGGCATGGCGGCGCTCAGCGCGTCATCGCCGACGAGCTCGATCCGGCTGCGCAGCGCCAGCACCTTTCGATCGCGCATGCGCCGCTCGTCGTGAGCTGCCTTAAAGCTCACCGTCCCGTCGAGCACCATTACGGCGCAAAGATGCTGCATGCAGATGTCCGGCATGGCGCGGTTGTTGGTGGTATTCGCGCCTTGGTGCGCGACGCGAATGGTCATCCGCTCGACGTCGTCGGCGTCAAAGCGATGCTCGCGCAGGAGTAGATCGAGCGCATCGAGCGGCGCCTGGATCGGCGAGCCGACCGACCAGCGCTTGATGTTGGTATTCATCACCTCGTAAGTCTCGCCGAGCCCCGCGAGCAGCCGTTCGGGTTCCGGCTTGCGCCCATAGGCGACGAAGAAGCTGCGCTCGCCCGAGAAAGCATCCTCCACGCCGGTAAAGCCGTGCGCGACCATCGTCACTGCGGCGACACCATTTCGCGCCGGCATGCCGCCGAAATCGAACGCCTTCTCGATATGCTCCTCGTCGCGCATCCAGCACGAGATGCCGGACGCCTGCTGCGCGGTGTACGAGAGGCAATGCCGCACCTCGCGTTCGTTCAGGCGCGCGAGCGCCGCGCCGGCGGCCGCGGCGCCGAACATCGGGCCGAAGCTGTGCGTCGAGTGGCCGTCCTCGCGGAACTGATAGGCGTCGAGCGCCATCGTGAGGCGGCAGCCGACGTCGTAGCCGAGGGCGACCGCGCGCAGGAAGGCTTCGCCGCTCGCCGCCTCGCGCTCGGCCATCGCGAGCGCCGCCGGCACGATGCCGCAGCCCGGGTGCGTGAGCGAAGGCGCGTGCGAATCGTCCGTCTCGTCGGCGTGCGCGAGCATGCCGTTCGCGAGCGCCGCGTTCTCGGCGCTGGTCACGATGTTGCTCGCGACGACCGTCGCCTCGCCCGCGCCGCCGCGCGTGCGCACATAGGCGATCGCTTTACGACCGGGAAGGAGGCGTGCGCCGGACACCATCGCGGCAATGGTGTCGAGCACGTGATGCTTGGTCTTTTCCGCGACCGGCGGGGGCAGCTTCCTCTTTGGCGCCTGGGCTATGTAACGCGCGAGGCGCTGCATCACCGGCGATAGCGTCACGGCATGTATCCGCCGCCGTTCACGTGGATCGACTGGCCGGTGACGTAGCGCGCATCCGGGCCGCAGAGCATGCGCACCATCGCGGCCACCTCCTCCGGCTCGCCGCGGCGGCCGATCGGCGGCGGCGCCGCGCGATGAGCGGGACGCTCGGGGGCGCCCGGCAGGCCACGCACGCTTTCGATGGTCCCCGGGACGACGCAATTCACGGTGATGCCCTTCGGCGCGAGGTCGAGCGCCATCGCCTTGGTCAGCCCGGCGATTCCCGCCTTGGCCGCGATGACGTGCGCGCGGCCGCTCGCGCCGCGATGACCGGTTAGGCCGCCGATGTGAACGATGGTGCCGCCGCCCGATTTGCCGAGATGCGGCACGCACGCCTGGCTGCAGAGGAAGGCAGCGTCGAGGATGGTCCCGAGCACGCGGCGCCATTCCTCGACGGTGATGTTTTCGAACGGGGTCTCCGCCCGCACGGCGGCGTTGTTGACGAGCACATCGAGCCGGCCAAAGCGCTGCACCGTCGCATCGACGAGCGCCCGCACCTCGGCCGGATCCGTGACATCGGCGATATGCAGACCGCCTTTACCGCCCGCCTGCTCGATCATCGAGATGGTTTCTTCAGCTTGCGAGCGCGACGTGCGCGCATTCACCATCACTGTCGCGCCGCCCGCGGCGAGCGAGCGCGAGATGGCGCGGCCGATATTGCGGGCGCCGCCGGTAACGAGCGCCACCTTCCCGGCGAGTTCGCTGCCGCGGGTCAATCCTGCATTGCTAGGCAACTTGCCTCCTCCTAGTGACTGATCGCCGGGAGCCAGGTGGCAATCGGTGGAAAAACGACGATGAGCGCAATCACCAGCATCACGCACAGAATAAACGGAGCCCCGGCCAGGCAGATGTCGCGCATGGTGGTGCCGGCCGGGGCTACGCCTTTCATCACGAAAAGCAGAAGACCGAACGGCGGCGTCGTGTACCCGACCTCGAGCGACAAGAGCATGATGAGCCCGAACCACGTGAGATCGAAGCCGAGCGTCTTCGCGAGCGGAAAGAAGATCGGCGCTGTCAGCAGCATCATGGAAAGCTGGTCCATGAAGCAGCCAAGGAACAAGATGATGGCGATCATGATGAGCAACATGCCCACCGGAGAGACGTCGAACGTGGTCGCCCAGGAAATGAGGCCGCTCGAGGCGCCGGAGAAAGCGAGGATCTGGCTAAAGGTGGCCGAGCCGAGGATGATGAGAAAAGCCATCACGGTGACGCGGAGCGCCGCGTCGACCGAGCGCCTGAAGTTCTCCCAGCTCAGCGCGCGATAACAGGCGGCGAGCACCATGACGGCGAAGCAGCCGACGGCAGCGGCCTCCGTCGGCGTGGCGTAGCCCGCGACCATGATGCCGATTACGAGCACGATGACGGCGAACATCGGCACGATATCGACGACGACCAGACGCAGCTTCTCGCGAAGCGGCGGCGCCGTGACTGCATACGCGGGCGCTGCATCCGGGGCGACGGCGGTCCAGGCGAAGATCAGCGCCGCATACAGGGTGGCGAGCAGCACACCGGGCAGCACTCCCGCGAGGAGCAACGCGCCGACGTCGCTGCGCCCGAGGGTCGCGAGCAGCACGGCGAGTGCCGACGGCGGAATGATGACCGCGAGGCCGCCGGTGCCCATGATCGGGCCGATCGACAGATACTTGCTGTAGCCGCGTTTCATCATCTCCGGCACCATCAGCGAACCGAGGAGCGCGGTCGAGCCCATGCTCGATCCCGAGAGCGCGGCGAAGCCGGTGCCGCCGATCACCGTCACGTAGGCGAGCCGCCCGCGCACGTTGCCCATCAAGCCGTCGATCGCGTTGAACATGCGCGCCGCGAGACCGGTGTGATAAAAAAGGTCGCCCATCAGCAGGAACATGGGAATCGGCACCAGCGCGAAGCTCGTCATGGCGCCGAAGCCGCTGTTCAGGATCTGCGCGATGCCGATCGTCCCGCCCATGAAGAAATACGCGGCGACGATGTTCGCGCCGAGGAACGCCATGGCGATCGGCATGCCGACGAGCATCAGCGCCACGATCAGGCCGAGAAGCAGCGCGACTGCCCAGTACCATTCCATCGGCCTAGCCGCTCACGTCGGTCCCGCCGTGCACGAGGCCCGCGCCGTACGGGCTTTCGCGGCGCACGAGCAGCCGCAGGAATTCAAGCGCCATCATGCCGAACGAGAGCGGCATGAAGATGGTGAGCATCCAGCGCGGCATGTCGAGCGAGCGCACGTCTTTCTCGTTGCCGACGTAGTCCTGAAGCGTGATGGCGCCGCCATACCAGGCGAGCACCAAGGCGACCGCAATGCAGCCGACGACGATCAGCCTGATGAGCGCGCGCTGAACGCGCGGCGGCAGCGCCGCGATCAGAATCTCGATGTAGATGTGCCCCTTCTCGCGCACGAGCCACGGCGCGCCCAAGAGCGGGATGAGCAGCAGGAAGTATTCGGTGAAGGTGAAGAAATGCGCCGAGCTCTGGTAGCCGAGGTTGCGCAGCGCCACGTCCAGCACGATGATCGCCATCATCGCCACCATCAGCACGCCCGCGAGCCAGGCCATGCCGTAAAGCACCGCGTGGTACAGGCGCAAGACGCCAGCCATCCGGGTCAGCCGCTACGCGGAAATAGGGCTCTGACCCCGATTTCCCGCATGCGCTACTTCGGTAGCGGCCCCGGCGTGAATAGCTCGACGATCTTCTCGAAGTGCTCCATGCCGCCGGACTTCTCCATGCGCTCCTTCATGCGCGCTAGGCTCGCCTGGCGCGCCCCCTCGACGAAGCGCTTCGAGGCCTCCGGCGACTGGGCGACGGTCTTGATGCCGCGGCGCTTGAGCTCCGCTTCCTCCTCGCGCCAGAGTTTCTGCAGCGCTTGCAGGCTCTCGCTCTCATGGCGGATCGCGACCTGCTGCAGGATCTCTCTCGTCCTCGGTGAGAGCGCCTGCCACTTCTTCATGTTGACGAGAATGTGCAGATCGGTGGAGAAGAAATCCGGTAGGATGCGGTACTTGAGATAGCGGTCCCAGTTGAGGTCCATGAGGCCGATCTGCGTCCACGCGCTCATCTCGACCGTACCGCGCTCGAGCGCGGTATAGAGATCGGGCGAGTTGACGTTGATCACCTGCGCGCCGAGGTAGTTCGTCAGGAACGCGTTGTAGATCGGATGGCCGCGCACCTTGAAGCCGCGGATGTCGATCTGGCCGCTCGAGTCGAGCTTCGGCTCCTTGGTCGACCACAGATCGAAGCGGATGCCGCTATCCACCCAGCCGAGGTTGTAGACCGCGATGCGCTTCTGGTGGATCTGATTGAGGAGCTCCATACCGCCGTTCTTACGTGCCGTTGGGCCGTCAATGCTGGAAGCCGCGACCGCATCGCACTCCGGCACCTGCGCCGCATAGAACGCGCACGGCGTATAGACCATGTCGACGACGCCGCTTCGCACGGCGCCCGGCTGCTCCATCATCGGAATTGCTTCAGGACCGCCGCGCACCTGGATGGCGAACTGGCCCTTGCCAGCTTCGTTCGCCTTTTTGACGAACTCGAGGAAGCTTCGCGAGTAGATGAGGGAGGCTGGAAATACGTGCGTCGCGGTGATGGTGTCCGCGCCAAGCGCGCTCGCTGCGCAGGCAAGGCCAATTGCCGCCGCGGTGATGCGCATGCCTTTCATGCTCCTCCTCCCGTTGTCCCAGAAGCGCGCGGCATCTTACCATCCGCCAAGTGACGACGGTCTTCACGGCGTTCGAGCAAACCGCCCGCGCGCACGGCGCGAAGCCCTTCCTGCAAGTCCCGTCCGAGAAGCTCGAGCTCAGCTATGCCGAGGCGCTCGATCGCGCCCTGGCGATTGCCCGCATTTACGCCGCACGCGGATACGGACCGGGACATCGCGTCGCCCTTAAGCTTCCCAACTGCGCCGACTTCCTGCTGCACTTTCTCGCGCTCAATTCGCTCCGCGCTTCCATCGTGCCGGTAAACCCGGACTACCAGCGCTCCGAGCTCGACTACGTCATCGCACATAGCGAAGCGGCGCTGGTGGTCGACATGGCGGCGCTCGCGAACTTCGATCCGCCGGCGGCGCCGGCGGCCGGCAATGCCGACGAATGCGCGCTCCTTTACACTTCGGGCACGACGGGCAAGCCGAAAGGCTGCCTGCTCGGCAACGAGTACTTTCTCGATGTCGGCCGGCGTTACCTCGACGAAGGCGGACTGTGCAGCTTGCGCTTCGGCGAGGAACGTCTCATCACGCCGTTGCCCCTCTTCCACATGAACGCGCTCGCCGTGTCGACCATGGCGATGGTGCTCACCGCGGGCTGCCTCGTGCAGCTCGATCGTTTCCATCCGAGAACCTGGTGGCGCGACGTGGTCGAATCGCGCGCGACCATCGTGCACTACCTCGGCGTCATGCCGGCGGTGCTGATGAAGCTCGAGCCGAGCTCGTTCGATCGTGCCCATCGCGTTCGCTTCGGCTACGGCGCGAACGCGAATCCGACCGATCATGGCGCGTTCGAAGAGCGCTTCGGTTTTCCGCTCATCGAGGCATGGGCGATGACCGAGACGGGCGGCGGCGCCCTGAGCGCCGCGAGCCGCGAGCCGCGCCATGTCGGAACGCGCTGCATCGGCCGCCCGAAGGACGACCTCGAAATCAGGATCGACGACTCCGGCGAATTGCTAGTGCGCCAGGCTGGGCCGGATGCGCGACGCGGATTCTTTTCTGGTTATCTGAAGGACGCTGCCGCGACCGAAGCGGCGTGGCGCGACGGTTGGTTCCACACCGGCGACGCCGTTCGGCGCGGGCGCGACGGCCAGCTCCATTTCGTCGACCGGCTGAAGAACATCATCCGCCGCTCCGGAGAAAACATCGCCGCGCTGGAAGTCGAAGCGACGCTGGCCGAGCATTCCGCTGTGGGCCTTGTCGCCGTGCTCGCGGCGCCCGATGC
>JBHELS010000241.1:0-10119 GCA_046263015.1 Burkholderiales bacterium
GCTCGGCCAGTTCGAACGGACTCAGGAGTGCTGCCTCCTCGCCCGCCATTTTATGCGTGCTAATCTCCCCGGAGACCGGGGAGCAGCCGATGTTTCAAATGCGGGAGCCGTAGTGGGGGTCGTCAACGTGGGCGGCGCAGCCGTCGAATGCGACCAGCGCGGCGCCGGACCGCATCTCCTGCTGATTCATTCGCTCCTCACCGAGATGACGGTTTTCAACCTGGTGCTCCCTGGCCTCGTCGCGGGGCGCACCGTCACGCGCATCAATTTGCCGGGCTTCGGCGCCTCGTCGCCCATCGTGCTGGACACCGTCGGCGACCACGCCGACCACGTGGCGCGCGTCATGGACGCGCTCAAGTTGCCGAGCGACACCACGGTCTTCGGCAACGGCTTCGGCGCCTTCGTCGCGCTCGAGCTCGCCATCCGGCATGGCAAGCGCTTCGGCAAATTGATAGTGGCGGATGCGCTCGCCGCTTTCCCCGAGCCTGCGCGCGTGCCGTTCCGCCTGATGGCCGAAAAGGTTTCCAGCGGTGGCATGCAGGCGGTGCTCGACACCGCCATCGGCCGCATGTTCCCGCCGGCCTTCGCTCAGGCACATCCGGACATCATCGCCGATCGCAAAGCGAAGCTCGCGAACGTCGACCCTCAGTGCTTCGCTCGGGCGTGCCGAGCACTCGCCTCGATGGACGTAACTACCCACATCGGTGAGATCAAGAACCGCTCGCTCGTCATGTGCGGCGCGCTCGACCAAACGACGCCACCGGCGCTCGCCAAACAGCTAGCCGAAAAGATTCGGGCGCGCTATGAGGAGATCCCCGACTCAGGTCACTGCCCCATGCTCGAGCAGTCGCACGTGCTTGCTCGAGAAATCGACAGCTTCATTTAGTCTACCGCTCACCGGCGGCATGGCTCGTCGGCTTGTGAAAACGAGTTGCGTGCCGGCACGCGGATTGCGAAGCGCACGGAACGATGGATATCACTCAACTCATTTTGGACGATCACCACGAGCAGCGGCGGCTCTTCGCCATGCTCGACGAAATTGATCGGGGCGATACGCGCACGTTGGAAGTCATCTGGGACCGTCTCGCGGCCTTTCTCGAGATCCACGCCGAGGCGGAGGAACAAGTTTTCTACCCGGCGCTACTGCGCGTGGGCAAAGGCGCGGGAGGGAAAGCGGACGCCGAAGACGAGACCGAGCACGCGATCCGAGACCATAACAAGATCCGCTCGGCGGTCGCCGCGGTGGCGAACCACGAGGTTGGAAGTCCCGCGTGGTTTGCCGCGATCGCCGCCGCGAACAAGGAAAACGGCGATCACATGGCCGAAGAGGAGCGTGAGGGGCTGACCGATTTCCGGCGCACCGCGGACCGCAATGCCCGCCACGAGCTGGCGGTCGCCTTTGCGTTCTTCGAAGCACGGCACTTCACGGGCGTCAAGCCGGTGCAGAAGGATCCGAAGGCATACGTCGCCACGCACGCGCGGTGAGCGCGCGCGGACACCGCTTAACCTGAGCGCGGTCGTGCGCCGCTAGCCTCGAGCCGCTGAGAGACAAATCGGCGCTCAGCCGGATTTCGGGCGAGGCCGAGCGCTTCGCCGAAGGAACGCTGGGCTTCGCCTGTGCGGCCGAGGCGCAACGCAAGCTCGCCCACCGCGATATGGAGGAACGGATAACGCGCCAGGCGCCCTCGCTCCGCGATGCGTGAGATTTCTTCCAGGCCGCGCGCCGGGCCGTCGCGCTGGGCGATGGCGACCGCGCGATTGAGCGCGACCACCGGCGACGGTTGCGCCCTCATGAGGGTGTCGTAAAGCGCGACGATGCCTGCCCAATCGGTCCCTGCGGCCGAAGGCGCCTGTACATGGAGAGCGGCGATCGCCGCCTCGAGGTGGTAGACGGTGAGCTGATCGCCGGCCGCGGACATCTCGAGCTGGCGCTGGCCTTCCGCGATGCGGGCCGTATCCCAGCGCGAGCGGTCCTGGTCGACGAGAAGAAGAAGGTTCCCTTCGGCATCGAGGCGGCCTGGAAGCCGGGCGGCGTGGAGGTTGAGGAGCGCGGCGAGCGCGTGCGCCGCGGGGACGGCGGTTAAGCGGTGCTCCACCAGCAGTTGGACGAGGCGCAATGCCTCTTCGCACAGCTCGGCGCGCACGGGCGCTTGCGCTGATGCGCCGTGGTAGCCCTCGTTGAATAGCAGGTACAAGGCGCGAAGGACGGCGGGCAGGCGCGCCGCGACATCGCCCGCCGGGAGATCAAAGAGTCGCTTCGAGCCGGCGAGGGCCTTCTTCGCACGAACGATGCGCTTCTCCATCGCCGCGCGGCTTTTGAGAAACGCGGCAGCAGTTTCGTCGATACCGAAGCCGCACAGGAGGTTGAGAACCAGCGCTACCTGCGCCTCCTCCGGTAGCCGCGGATGCATGCACGAGAACATGAGCCGCAGCTGCGTATCGTTCAGGCCGCTCCGGAACGCCTCCTCTACGGCGGGCGCGAGCGTCCATTCGGACTCGAGCTCGCGCCCGAGCTCCGGCGCAAAGCGCCGCGCCGTGCCCTCGCGTCGCAGAACATCGAGCGCGCGGCGCTTTGCCGTGGCCATCAGCCAGGCCGAGGGGTTCTCGGGCACGCCATGGAACTTCCACGTCTCGAGCGCCCGCTGAAAGGCGTCCTGCACGACGTCTTCCGCGAGCGCCAGATTATGGATGCCGAAGAGGCGCGTCAGGATGGCGACGAGCCGCGCGGCTTCGCGGCGAAAAAGCCGCTCCTCGTCGGGCACTAGATGTCGAGCTTGAGCACCGGCCGCACCTCGACGCTGCCGCCGCCTTCAAGGATCGGGCAGCCAGAGGCAATCTTCGCCGCCTGCTCCATATCGCGTGCCTCGACGATCGAGAAGCCGCCGATCACATCCTTCGACTCGGTAAAGGGTCCATCGGTCACCATCTTCTTCGCGCCGGCGACCACCTTGCCGGTCCGTTCGAGCGGCTCGCCGACGTTCTTGAGCTGCCCCTCCTCGGTCATCTCCTTGATCCAGGCGCGCCATTTCGTAAGCGATGCCTGAGCTTTCTCCGGCGATCCCATCGCCTCCCGGTGCGCCTCATTGCTGCTGCGGTAAAGCAAAACGAACTGGCTCATTGGTAAGCCTCCTTTAGGTTGAACTACGACCTAATGACGTGCGAGCGAGGCCGGGACGGACATTTTTCTTCTCACGAGCCGCTGAACCAGTTGTAGCCCTTATCTTCCCAGTAGCCGCCCGGATACTCGTTAGTGACGAAGATCGCGGCGATGTGCTTCGGGTTTTTGAAGCCGAGCTTCGTTGGGACGCGAAGCTTCATCGGGTATCCGTACTTGGGCGGCAGGATATCGTCGGCGTAGCGCAGCGCGAGCACCGTTTGCGGATGGAGCGCGGTCGCCATGTCGATGGAGCCGTAGTAATCGTCGGCGCATTGGAAGCCGACGTATTTGGCGGTCGTATCGGCGCCGATGCGCGCAAGGAAGTCCGAGAAGCGCACCCCGCTCCACTTGCCGATCGCGCTCCAGCCTTCGACGCAAATATGGCGCGTGATCTGCGAGACCTGCGGCAACGCGTAGAGGTCGGCGAGCGTCCACGGCTTCTTGTCGCGGATCATGCCGGCGAGCTCAAGCTTGTAGTCCGTGCCGTCGACTTCGATCACGTCGCTCTCCGGGTAGTAGCCGTTGTACGGAAACGGGCGCGTGATGCGGCTCTCGGGGAATTCGGGCGCGAGGCGGTTCGGGTTGAAAAGCCAGTGCTGCACGCCATCGTTCCAGCCCGACATCTTCATCAGCACGCGCTGCACGCTTTCCTGGTCCGTGAGCTCGCATCCGGCGAGCATGGTCAAGGCGCCGAGCGACAGGCCCTTGCGGAGGAAAAGGCGGCGCTCGACGTTGATAAGCGCCTTGGTGCGTTCGATTTTGGATTTCATGCGGATCTCCTGCCTTTACGCAGTTTTCTTTAGGCGTCCCGTGATCATCGTCGGGAACGTGCGCGGCACGAGGATGACCATCGCGACGTGCACGATGACGATCAGCGCCACTGCGCTCATCGCGAAGAAATGAAGATAGCGCGCGCCCTCGTAGTCGCCGAAAAGCGATGCGAGCCAGTAGAGCTGCACCGGCTTCCAGATGGAGAGGCCGGTGGCGATGAGGAACAGGAGGAAAAAGATGAGCGCGAGATACGCGGCGCGCTGCGCGGCGTTGTAGACGCTCAGGTCCTCGTGCGCAAGGTGACCGCGCAGCGCCTGGCCGATGTCGTGCAGCACGGCGCGCGGCGAGATCGGCAGGAGCTTGCGGCGGAAGTGGCCGCTGAAGATGCCGTACAGGAGGTAGACCAAACCGTTGATGGCGAAGAGCCACATGCCGGCGAAGTGCCATTGCAAGGCACCGGCGAGCCAGCCGCCAAGGGTGATGTTGTCGGGAATCGAGAAGCCGAAGAGCGGTGACGCGTTGTAGATCGCCCAGCCGCTCGTGATCATGATGAGCACGGCGAGGACGTTCAGCCAATGCGTGATCCGCACGACGAGGGGGTGAATCAATACGGTGCCCATGCAGGTCTCCTCGGGCTTTGGTCGGCCATCGAGCCCCGACCTTACACCCGTCGCCACGTCGTGGCGCCGCCCTTGTCTTCGAGCACGATGCCCCTGTCGAGAAGCTCCTTGCGGATGCGATCGGCTTCGACGAAGTCCTTTCGCTCGCGCGCCGTCTTGCGGGCGGCGATTCGTTCTGCGATCCATTGCTCCGAAATGCCGGCCGGCGCCGCCTGGAGAAATTCGCGGGGCTCGCGCTCGAGCAGCCCGAGGATCGCGCCGAGCGCCTTAAGATGGCTCGGTGCCGCCGCGTCGCCCTGAAAGGCGCGGTTCGCGAGCTGGTGAAGCTCGGCAATGGCTTCCGGCGTGCCGAAGTCGTCGTCCATCGCGTCCTTGAAGCGGCGCGCGTGCGGCTCGTTCCAGTCGACCGGCACCCTGGGCGCGGGATGGTCGCGAAGCGCGGTATAGAGACGCGCGAGCGACTGCTTGGCGTCCTCGAGGTTCGCGTCGCTGTAGCTGATCGGACTGCGGTAGTGCGCGCGCAGTAGGAAAAAGCGCACGACCTCGGCGTCGTAGTGCTTCAGGACATCGCGGATGACGAAGAAGTTGCCGAGCGATTTCGACATCTTCTCGTCGCGCACCTGCACGAATTCGTTGTGCATCCAGTATTTGACGAAGGGCTTGCCGCTAGCGCCTTCGGACTGCGCAATCTCGTTCTCGTGGTGCGGGAACTGGAGATCGATGCCGCCGCCATGAATGTCGAACTGCTCGCCGAGGAGCGCGCAGCCCATCGCCGAGCACTCGATGTGCCATCCGGGACGGCCTTCGCCCCAGGGCGAAGGCCACTTCGGCTCGTTCGGCTTCGCGCGCTTCCAGAGCACGAAATCGAGCGGGTCCTCTTTCGAGGTGTCGACATCGACGCGCTCGCCGGCGCGCAGCTCATCGAGAGATTTGCCGGAGAGCTTGCCGTAGCCCGGGAAGCGGCGCACGGCGAAGTTCACGTCGCCGGAAGCCGATGCGTAGGCGAGACGTTTCTCTTCGAGCCGAGCGATCAGCGCCTGCATTTCCGGGACGTACTGCGTGGCGCGCGGCTCGTGATCGGGCTTCTCGACGCCGAGCGCGGCGGCGTCCTCATCCATGGCGCGAATAAAGCGCGTCGTGACGGCGTCGACCGGCTCGGAGTTCTCCGCGGCGCGGCGGATGATCTTGTCGTCGATATCGGTGATGTTGCGAACGTAAGTGACGCGAAAGCCGCTCGCCCGGAGCCAGCGCCGCACTATGTCGAACACGACGAACATGCGCGCATGCCCGAGATGGCAGTAGTCGTAGACGGTGATGCCGCAGACGTACATCCGCACCTGCGGCGCATTCAGGGGGACGAAGGGCTGCTTCGCCCGGCCCAGGCTGTTGTAGATCTTCAGGTTTTCGATTGTGAACCGGCGGGCGTTAGTCTAGAATGAAGACTCTTTCGTAGGGCCTTGAAAATATAACACAATGCATAATTCAAACGCCCCGCGTACCCGGTTCCGTGGCGCTCTCATGGCGCTTACCGCACTCGCGGTGTTTTCGGCGGTGCGTGCCGATGATATTCAGGACGCGCAGAAACTCCTCAAGGCAGGACAGCAGCGAGAAGCTCTCGAGCGCGTGAATCGCGCGCTCTCGGCCAATCCGCGCGATCCGCAGGCGCGCTTTCTCAAGGGCGTCATCTTCACCGAGCAGGGAAAGAAGCAGGAAGCGATCGATATTTTCACGAAGCTGACGCAGGACTATCCGAAGCTGCCCGAGCCTTACAACAACCTCGCGGTGATCTACGCGAGCCAAGGGCAATACGAGAAGGCTCGTGCCGCGCTCGAGCAGTCGATTCGCACCCATCCGAGCTACGCGACGGCGTACGAAAACCTGGGCGACGTGTACGCCAAGCTCGCGAGCCAGGCGTACGGCAAGGCTTTGCAGCTCGATGCCTCGAACACGGGCGCGCAGAACAAACTTTCGCTCGTGCGCGATCTCGTGCGCGAGCCCGCACCCAAGCCCGCCGCCGTGGCGAGCGCCCCCACGGCGCCCGCCAAAGAACCCGCTGCGGCCGCGGCGCCGGCAAAAGAACCCGCGCCCTCCGCGGTGGCGCAGAAGGCGCCCGAAAAGCCCTCGAGCGCGGGCAAGTCCGTCGCGAGCGACGCGAGCGCCGACGTGCTGAAGGCGGTCAACGAATGGGCCGAGGCATGGTCGATGCGCGATGTCGACGCCTACCTCGGGCACTACGCGAAAGACTTCAAGACGCCGGCCGGCGAGGCGCGGGCGGACTGGGAAAAGTCGCGGCGCAGCCGTATTGCCGGTGCGAAAACGATCCATGTGGACGTCGAGTCGCCCAAGGTGACCATGCAGGCGGCCGACCAGGCGAGCGTCTCGTTCCGGCAGACTTACCGCTCGGACAAGCTGAACACAAAGGGGCCCAAGACGCTGCAACTCGTGAAGGCGGACGGCCGCTGGCTGATACGCGAGGAAAAGGCCGGCAAGTGAACGCGCCGGCGTACGCCCTGGCGGCGTTGATGCTCGCAACCGCCGCCGCGGCGGCGACTCCGGAAGATCGTCTCTCGGGCGTTTTCCAGGCAATTGAGGCGAACAAGCTCGACGCGGCGCTGAAGCAGGTGGACGCGCTCATCGCCGAGTACCCGAATTTTCGTCTCGCGCACCTCGTACGCGGCGACTTGTTGCTCGCCCGAGCGCGGCCGCTGCAAACCTTCGGCAACGTCGTGAAGACGGTGCCGCAGGAGCGCGTCGACGGCCTGCGCGAAGAAGCGCTGGCGCGGCTTCGCGCGCAGCGCGAGCGCCCCGGCGACGGCCGCCTGCCGAGCTACGTGCTGCAGCTGAACGCGGAGCAGAAGCTCGCCATCGTGGTCGACTCGCGCCGCTCGCGGCTCTATGTGTATGCGAACAACGCCGGCCGGCCCCGGTTGGTAGCCGACTACTACGTGACGCTCGGCAAGAACGGTACGGAGAAGACGCGCGAGGGCGACCAGAAGACGCCGGTGGGCGTCTATCACGTGACCGCCAACCTGCCGCGCAAGAAGCTCACCGACTTCTACGGCGCCGGCGCCTTTCCGATCAATTATCCGAACGAGTGGGATCGCCGCCAGGGCCGCAATGGCCACGGCATCTGGCTGCACGGCGTGCCCTCCGACGTCTACAGCCGGCCGCCGCGCGCGAGCGACGGCTGCATCGTGCTCGCGAACGCGGACCTCGAAACACTCGGTCGGCAGCTCCAGATCGGCCTGACGCCGGTGATCATCGCCGACGAGATCGAATGGAGCGATGCCGCGGCGCTCGAGCGCGAGCGCGCGTCGCTTTCGGCGGCGCTCGATGAGTGGCGCACTGACTGGCAAAGCCGCGACACGCAGCGCTACCTCGCGCACTATTCGGAGCGCTTCACTGCGCCCGGCCAGACTTACGCCCGCTGGGCCGAGCACAAGCGCAAGGTGAATGCGGCGAAGAGCTGGATCAAGGTCAACCTTGCGCGCGTGACGATGCTCCGCTATCCGCGCGAGCGCGACGTGGTGGTCGTCACCTTCGAGCAGGACTACCGCTCCGACGGCCTTTCGAACACGATGAAGAAGCGCCAATACTGGGCAAGAGAAGCCGGGCGCTGGAAGATTCTCTACGAAGGACCCGCATGAAACTGCGTTACCTTTTCGCGCTCTCCGCCGCGGCGGTTGCGCCCGCCGGCGCGCTTGCCGCCGATCCGCAAGTCGATCTGCGGACCAACCTCGGCACCATTCGGCTCGAGCTTTATCCGGCGAAAGCGCCGAAGACGGTCGAGAACTTCCTGCAGTACGTGAAGGACGGCCATTACAACGGCACGGTGTTTCATCGGGTGATCGACGGCTTCATGATCCAGGGCGGCGGCTTCGACGCGGATTTCCGGCAGAAGAAAACGCGCGGCGCGATTGCCAATGAAGCGCAAGCGGCGGTGAAGGGCGGCCTGAAAAACGAGGTCGGCACGATCGCCATGGCGCGCACTTCGGATCCGAATTCGGCGACCGCTCAGTTCTTCATCAACGTCAAGGACAACAGCTTTCTCAATTGGGGCGATGCGCGCGGCGACGGCAGCGGTTACGCGGCGTTCGGCAAGGTCGTCTCGGGCATGGATGTCGTGAACAAGATCGCGAAGCTGCCCACCGGCTCGGGCGGTCCGTTTCCGCGCGACGTGCCCAAGCAGCCCGTCGTGATCGAATCGGCGAGCGTCGTCACCGCGAAGTAGTTTGCGTTCCCTCTATATCTCCGATCTTCACCTCTGCGAAGATCGGCCCGAGGCGAACGAACGCTTTTTCCGCTTCGTCGAACACGACGCCGCGGGCGCGCAAGCGCTCTTCATCCTGGGCGATCTCTTCGAGTACTGGATCGGCGACGAGGACCTCGAGACGCCGTTCCACTCGGTGATCGCCGGATTTCTGCGGCGTCTGGCGGCGAGCGGCACCCGCCTCTACGTGATGCACGGCAATCGCGACTTCCTGCTCGGCGAAGGCTTCAGCCGCGCGAGCGGCGCCACGCTCCTCGCCGATCCGTCGGTCGTCGACGGTACGCTCCTCATGCATGGCGATACGCTTTGCACCGACGATCACGACTACCAGGCGTGGCGGCGCACCGCCCGCTCGGAGACCTGGCAGCGCGAGTTTCTCGCACAGCCGCTTCTCGAGCGGCGCGCCACTGTTCGGGGTCTGCGCGAGAAGAGCAAGGAAGTGATCCAGGCGAAGCCCGCCGAGATCATGGACGTGAGCGAGGCGGCGGTGCGCGAGGCGCTGCGGCGCCATGGGGTCAGCCGCCTCGTGCACGGTCATACCCACCGGCCGGGACGGCATGCGCTCGAAGTTGATGGGCGTGCGTGCGAGCGCTGGGTGCTGCCCGATTGGTACGGCGCGGGCGGCTACCTCGAGCTCGCCGGGGGCGGGGCACGGCTCGTGCGCTGGTAAATTTTTCCCGGCGCGCGTAAGCCTTACAGCCGCCGGGCGGCGCGCCTTGCTGGGTACGGCGGTTGCACAGCCGCAGGTGAACCCCACCCAAAAGGACCGCGCCATGGCCAAGACCCGCAGCAAATCGACCAACGCCATTGACCTTCTGAAGGAGGACCATGCCAAGGTCAAGAAGGCATTCAAGGAGTTCGAGAGCATGGACCGCTCGGACACGGAGACCTGCCGCCAGGTCGTCGCGACGGTGTGCGAAGACCTGAAAGTGCACACCACGCTGGAAGAGGAGATTTTCTACCCGGCGGTGCGCGCCGCGATCGAGGACGAGGACATCATGAACGAGGCGGCGGTCGAGCACGAGACCGCCAAGATGCTGATCGAGCAGCTGGAAAATTCTGGTCCGGAGGATCCGAACTACTTCGCCACCTTTACCGTCCTCGGCGAATACGTGATGCACCACGTGAAGGAGGAGGAAGGTGAGATGTTCCCGCAGGTGAAGAAGGCGCAAGACCTCGATCTCGAGGCACTCGGCGAGCAGATGAAAAGCCGCAAGGAAGAGCTGGTCGGCGAGGCCGCCCAGGCATGAAGGCGCGCGACTCCGATCCGCGGCCCGCGGACCGTTCACGACCGGCGCCGG
>JBHELS010000242.1:0-12150 GCA_046263015.1 Burkholderiales bacterium
GTTTGACCGGAATTCAGATAGCAGCCGTTGACCGTGCCCTTCACCGCCGTCGGAAGATCGGCGTCCTCCAAGATGACGGACGCGCTTTTCCCACCGAGCTCGAGCGCGACGCGCTTCACGCCGCTCGCGGCGAGCTCCGAGATGCGCTTGCCGGCGCGCGTCGAGCCGGTAAACGAAATCATGTCGACGTCCGGATGTCTTACGAGCGCCTCGCCGACCTGCGGGCCATAGCCCGTTACCAGATTGAAGACGCCCTGCGGCACGCCGGCGGCTTCGATCACCTCGGCGAGGATAAAAGCGTTGAACGGCGCGACTTCCGAAGGCTTGAGCACCACGGTACAGCCTGCGCCGAGCGCCGGCGCGAGCTTGAGCGTGATCTGGTGCAGCGGATAGTTCCACGGCGTGATGGCGAGCACGACGCCGACCGGCTCCCGCATCACGAGCGAATTGCCGACGCGCTCTTCCCATTTGAAATCGCGCACGAGCTTCGCGTAGTTGGCGAAGTTCGCGATCGGCAGGCCGACTTGGATGCGGCCCGCGAGCTTGAGCGGCATGCCGACTTCCTGCGCAATGGTGCGCGCGAGCTCATCCGAGCGCGCCTTCAGCCCATCCGCGATCTTCTGCAGACAATCGGCGCGTGTTGCGGCCGGCGTGCTCGCCCAGCCGTCGAACGCCGCGCGCGCGGCGCGCACCGCAGCGTCGGCCTCGCGTTCCGCGGCGGCCGGGATGCGGCCCATCACTTCGCCGTTGCCCGCGTTATGAACGTCGATCGTCTCGCGCGTCGAAGGCGCGACCCACTCGCCGCCGATGAAGAGCTTGTCCTTGGTCAGCATGGGGATTCTCCGGAAGGACGAATATTTTATCCGGCCGCATCCATCCCATATACTCGCCGCGATGGCACGCAAGGGTAGAGCGGCGATCTGCCGCACGCACAACCAGCCCATAACTGTCGAAGAGATCAGCGTCGATCCGCCCAAGCGCGGCGAGGTGAGCGTGCGGCTCGCCGCTTGCGGCGTGTGCCACTCCGACCTCTCCGCCATCACCGGCACGATCGCGCTGCCACTGCCGCTCGTCCTTGGCCACGAGGGCGCGGGCGTGGTCGAGGACGTCGGCGAAGGCGTCACCGAGTTCGTCCGCGGCGACCATGTCATCTTTTCGTTCATCTATATGTGCGGCAAGTGCCGGTTCTGCGTCTCGGGCCGGCCGGTGCTGTGCCTCGAGCAGGGCAAGGCGCTCACCACGCCGCTCGAGGGCACACCGCGCGTCCGTGATAAGAGCGGTGCGCCGCTCAATATCTTTTCCGGCTGCGGCGCGATGGCCGAGTACGCCACCGTCTCGGCCGAGAACCTGATCAAGGTCGATCCGAAGATTCCGCCCGAATGCGCGGCGCTCGTCGGCTGCGGCGTCACCACCGGCGTCGGCGCGGTGTTCAACACCGCCAAGGTTGCGCCTGGCTCGAGCGTCGCCGTCTTCGGCTGCGGCGGCGTCGGCCTCTCGGTGATCCAAGGCGCACGCATTGCCGGTGCCGAGCGAATCATCGCCATCGACACGCTCGAAGCGAAGCTCGCGATGGCGAAGCAATTCGGCGCTACTGATGTGCTCGCCGCAAAGGCGGGCGAGGATCCGACCAAGACGCTGAAGAAGCTCACCGGCGGCGGTCCCGATTACGCTTTCGAGTGCGTCGGCTCGGGCGAGCTCGCCGCCACTGCCTATCGCGCCATCCGCCGCGGCGGGCTCGCCGTCGTGGTCGGCGTAGCGAAACCCGCCGATGCGACATCGATCCGCACGATGACGCTGCCTTTCGAGGAAAAGACGATTACCGGCAGCTATTTCGGCTCATGCGTGCCGCGCGTCGATTTTCCGCGGATGCTCGCGCTCTATCTCAAGGGCGAGCTCAAGCTCGAGGAGCTCATCACCCGGCGCTACCGCATCGATGAAGCGCCGCAGGCGTTCAGCGATCTGGAAGCCGGCCGCAATGCGCGCGGCGTGATCGTCTTTTAATGCCGGCGCGCATCCTGGTCGTCGACGACCAGCGATCGAACGTGCAGATGATGGCGGGCGTGCTCGAGGCGCGCGGCTATGCCGTCGCCATGGCAAATGACGGTGCGCAGGCGCTCGAGCAGGTGCGCGCGCTACCGCCCGACCTCGTCGTGGCCGACATCCTGATGCCGAACATGGATGGCTACGAGCTTTGCCGACGCCTGCGCGGCGCACCCGAGACGGCGCTCCTGCCCATCATTCTCGTCACCTCGGTCGACGCGCAGGGCGAGCGCGTCAAGGGACTCGAGGCGGGTGCCGACGACTTCCTCGCGAAGCCCGTCAACTGGGAAGAGCTCTTCGCGCGCGTGCGCTCGCTCTTGCGCGTGAAAGCGCTGCAAGATGAGCTCAAGGAGCTGAACGCGAAGCTCGAGCGGCGCGTGCAGGAGCAGGTGGCCGAGCTCGAGCGCCTTTCGCGGCTAAAGCGTTTTTTTTCGCCGTCGGTGGCGGAAGCGATCGTCGCTGGCGGCGAGGAGCTCCTCGAGCCACACCGGCGCGAAATCACGGCGGTATTCCTCGATCTGCGCGGCTTCACCTCGTTTACCGACCGCGCCGACCCGGATGAGGTGATGGAGCTTTTGCGCGCCTATCACGCGACGCTCGGGCGCACGGTGGACGAGTACGGCGGCACGCTCGAGCACTTCGCCGGCGACGGCATCATGATCTTCTTCAGCGACCCGCTGCCCGTCGACAGGCCCGCCGAGCGCGCCGTGCGCATGGCGATCGCACTGCAGGCCGCCTTCCTCCCGATCTCGCAGGCATGGGCGAAGCTCGGGCACGACGTCGGGCTTGGCATCGGCATCGCTCAAGGAGAAGCAACGCTCGGCGTGATCGGCTTCGAGCAGCGCTGGGAATACGCGGCAATCGGCAACGTGCCGAACCTGGCGGCGCGCCTCTGCGGCCATGCGCGCGCCGGAGAAATCATCCTTGATGCGCAGACCGAGACAGCGCTTGCGCACGTGGTCGACGCCGAATCGATCGGCCCGCTGACGTTGCGCGGCTTCGCACAGCCAATCGCCGCCTTTCGCCTCAAGTCGCTGCACGATTCGGGGCCAGGACCGTAATTATCTCGCTCACGCAACGGCCGCGAGCGTCGTGCACAAGAGAGCGAGCAGCACCAGAGAAGCCACCCGCTCGAAACTCACTTCTGACGATGGAGCGCCCGGAGCAAACGCGACAGATACGCGGCGCTCGCGCAGCTCGCCGAGCCAAGCCGACAGGCACAGGTACGCCCCGTACAGAACAAACCCGGCAAGCGCGAACTGGACGATCAGCAGGAACGAATTGAGGGCGATTTCCATGGGGCCACTCCCGTGTCCGAACGATGAAAAGACCGCCGCCAGGGGCTGCATACCGCTCATGCGGCGCATAAGGTCTACCAGGCGGTCCATGGCGCACACGGTAGGCGCCGGCGTGCCGCTCGGCGACGGCGTCCGCTACTTTCCGCGTGTGACTAATTCACCTGCGCTTTGCGCGCAGCGGATCCCTACCAGCGCGGCGGCGGCTTGCGCATGATCACGAGCCGGCCGTCTTCCTTGCCGACGTAGCCGCCCGCCGTCAGATCGGAAAAGATGCGGCTGATCATCTCGCGCGAGGCGCCCACGCGCGTGGCGATGTCCTTGTGCGTGAGCGGTTCCTCGATGACGAGCCGCCCATCGCGATCCTCGGCGAGATCGAGCAGTAGCCGGGCGACGCGCCCGTAGACATCCAAGAGCGCGAGGCTCCTCACGTTTTCGGTGAGGTCGCGCACGCGGCTCGCGAGCTTTCGCACGACGTGCAGCGCAAAGCGCGGCTCGCGCTCGACGAGCGTCAGCAACTCGTTTCGTTTGACGATGGCGCACCGGCATTCCTCGAGCGCCTGCACCGACGCAGAGCGCGGCCCGCCATCGAGCGTCACTTCGCCGAAATATTCCCCGGGGCCGATGACGTTCAGCTGCATCTCACGCCCTTGGGCGTTCGCGACATAGACCCGCGCACGCCCGGAGAGCATGACGTAGAGCGAATCGGTCTCGTCCCCTTCGTTGACCATGATCGCGTTCTTTTGGAAGGCGCGCACCGTCGCTCCCTTGGCGATCGCCTCGAGGAGCGCCGGCGGCAGCAACTCGGCCGAGCGGTCCTTCATTGCCGCTCATTTTGCGCGCGCTCCTTTACGCGAGGTGAATTTGTCACTCCGCGCCATCGCCGTAGTTCGCTGACCCGTAAGTCCCGGCGCCTTTAGGCTGCTCTCCGCGCATCTCGATGATGGAGGCTGTTATGACGAGCTACGAGCTTCTAGCGAACACGGGCCTCAAGGAACACCTGATGTTCGCCGCGCTGCTGATTCCCACTTTCGTGGTTATCGCAGCCGCCGCCGTCTCGTTTGTGCCGTCCGATGAGGCCTTAGTCGGTAACCCAGTCGTTGAGGCGGTGGCTATCTGCGAACCGTGCAACCCGGACAACGAGGACAGGGGCCCTAACAGGTGAATTTTCCCAGCCCTAGGGCCATACTCCGCTAGGCCTTCCCGGGGCTAGCCCGGGTACGGAGGAGCATGCCGGTCAGCAGGCGGCGATTGCAGGCGCAGGGCGCAATCATCGTGGCGGCGATTTGCGCGTACGCGATGGCCTTCACGCCGAGGGCAGGTCCAAGGTGTTGGCTCTTTTGGCAATGAAGCATGTTGCTATGCCGAGGCACGCGGCGCGCTCGGCAACCCGTGCGGCTATCGGCATGGTGATGCGCTTGGCGCCCACGGCGGCGTTGGTCCTAAATGGCAAAGCGCGCGGCCTGGGTGTCGCAATTGCCTTCGTGATGCTGGTCCGCGTCGATAGGCTTCTCAAGTGAAGCGGCGTTTGGTGCTGCACGCCATTGCGGCGAACCTGCTTGCGTTAATTGCCTTGATCGGGCTTGCCGCAGACGCGCAAAAGACGGTCGTGGTCCTTACCCCGGCGGCGGGGATGAATCCCTTAGACGATGTCCTCGCCAGCGCGCTAGAGAACCAAGGTTGGGTTCAGAACAGGAACGTGCGCATCGCCACGCGGCATTGGGGCGGCAACGT
The DNA here is from genome assembly GCA_046263015.1 of Burkholderiales bacterium. Classification (GTDB taxonomy): domain Bacteria; phylum Pseudomonadota; class Gammaproteobacteria; order Burkholderiales; family SG8-39; genus SCGC-AG-212-J23. The sequence continues at coordinate 5,070 of JBHELS010000242.1, forward strand.
GGAGACGCTGCAGCGCTTCGTGGCTGAGATTCTTACGCTTAAACCGGACGTTGTGGCCGCGTGGGGACCGCAGGGCGCCCATGCGCTGAAGCGGGCGACGAGCGAGATCCCGATTGTCTTCCTCACTTCATTTACCGACGCCATAGAAGTCGGATTGGTTTCCAATGTCGCACGGCCGGGCGGCAACATCACCGGTGTCAGCGTGTTTAGCACGGAGATGGACGCCAAGCGAATGCAATTGTTGAAAGAGGTAATGCCGAGCCTCCAACGCGTGGCGCTCCTCGGCACGCGCGAGCAATCGGTAAGCGTTGAGCGAAAGAGCAAGCTCGCCGCGACAGCGCGGCAGTTCAAGATAGAGGTGATTGAGGAAGACGTCGATTCCCCGAGCGCGCTCGAAGCGGCGATCGCACGCCTGAAGCAGCGCGGCGCGCAGGCGCTCTACGTCTGGCCTACCGGAATCACCTTCTCCTATGGTCGCGACATCGCCCGATTCGCCCTAACACAAGGTCTGCCCTCGGTGCACGGCTACTCCGAGAGCGCGCTGGCGGGTGGGCTGCTCTCTTATGCGCCGCCGCTGGACGATGTGGCACGCCGTGGCGCTGTTTATGTCGATCGCATTCTGCGCGGCGCCAAGCCAGCCGATATGCCGATCGAGCAGCCGTCGAAGATCGAATTCATCGTGAATCAGCGAAGCGCCCGAGCGCTTGGACTGGCGATTCCGCAGAGGGTCCTGCTCCGGGCGGACCGCGTCGTTGACTGATGAACTCGAGAACAAAAGTAGTGAACCGCGGCTCATGTCTGTTCATCCGCGTTAGATCTTTCCACAGGCAGGATGTCCTTCGCGCCGCGCGTCGGTGATACAGTGAGGCGGGAGGGGGGCAGGCTCTGAAGCTGATCGAGCCAATAACGGAACAGCACGCGCAGATCACGCCGCTGCAGCGCGGTCGCCTTTTTCGCCGATATCTACTGCTCATCCTAGCGCTCGTGTGCGGCGCGCTGCTCATTTCCGGCGGCGTCAGCCTCTACTTTTCCTATCATGAAAACAAGGCGGCGTTAGCAAGCCTTCAGCACGAAAAGGCGCTCGCTGCCGCCACGCGGATCGAACAGTTCGTTCTTCAGATCGAGCAGCAGCTTGCCTACGCCGCGATGCCGCAGCTTGGCGTCGAGGGCCTCGAGCAGCGCCGCATCGAATTCCTCAAGCTCCTTCGCACCGTGCACGCCGTCACCGACATCACGCAGATCGACGCACGTGGGCGAGAGCAGCTCTCGGTTTCGCGGCTGAAGATGGACGAAGCGGGTAGCGAGCGCGATTGGTCGAGCGAGGCGGCATTCAAGAACGCGCGGCCGGGCGTCACCTGGTATGGCCCCGTTTACTTCCGCAAGGAGACAGAGCCGTATATGTCGATTGCGGTGCGCGCTGGCGGCGAGCACGGCGCAGTCACCGTCGCCGAGGTGAACCTCAAGTTCATCTGGGACGTGGTTACGCGGATTCACGTCGGCCAGAAGGGCAAGGCCTACGTGGTCGACAGTAGCGCCCACCTCGTCGCCGATCCGGACATCGGCCTGGTCCTACGCAAGACCGACATGTCGCATCTCGAGCAAGTGCAGGCGGCGCTCAACTCCGATTCCGACGAGCAGCTCGCGATCCTTGCCAAGGATCTGGCTGGCACGCGTGTCCTCACCGCCTTCGCGCCGATCGAGCCCGGCCGCGATCTGCCGATCCAGGGCGGGGGCCGCAAACCGACGCCGCTCGGTTGGAAGGTGTTGATTGAGCAGCCCGTGTCAGAGGTCTACCAGGCGCTCGATGCCACCGTCATGCGCACGGTGGCACTGCTGGTCGCCGGCCTTGTCTTCTCCGCGTTCGCCGCCATGTGGCTCGCGCGCACCATGGCACGGCCGATCAACGTGTTGCAGGAAGGCGCGCAACGGATCGGCGCCGGCGACCTCGAAGCCCACATCGACGTGAAGACTGGCGACGAGCTCGAGTCGCTCGCCGGACAGTTCAACCGCATGACCGCCCAGCTACGCGAATCGTATGCAAGTCTCGAGCGCAAAGTGGAGGAGCGCACTGCGGAACTGCAGCAGGCGCTCGACTTCCAGCAGGCGAGCGGCGAGATCCTCTCCTCCATATCGAGCTCGATTGCGAACACCGGCCCCGTGTTTGACGCCATCGCCGGCAACCTGCGGCGGCTCTTCAACACACAGTTCTGCGGCGTTTTCCTCATCCGCGACGGCAATTTCGAACTCGCCGCGTTCAAGGGCGAGGGCGACTACGAGAGGACGTTCCGACAGCTCTATCCGCAACCGGTCGACGACAACATGCTCATCGGCAAAGCGGTGAGGGCGCGCAATGTGCTGCAGATGAGCCCGCTCATCGGCAATCCGGAGGCGCCGCCGACTAGCGAGGCTTTGGCCCGGAAGTACGGCTATAACTCGATGATCGTTGCACCGATGATGCGCGAGGAAAGGGTCGTCGGCGCGATCGCCACCGCCCGGCGTGAAGGCATCGCCTTCGACGAAAAGCAAATCGCGCTGATTAAGACTTTCGCGAACCAGGCGGTGATCGCGATCGAGAACGTGCGACTGTTCAACGAGACGAAAGAAAGTCTGGAACAGCAGACCGCGATCAGCGAGATACTGCGAGTGATATCGAGCTCCCCCTCCGACGTGACGCCGGTGTTTGAGGCGGTGGCTGAGCGCGCCGCCCGCATCTGCGATGCGAAGGTAGTCGATATCATCGTGCCCGAGGGCGACAAGGTTCGGGTCGCTGCGTGGGTAGGCCATCTCGGCCGGCCGACCGGAACCGCAGTACAGCTCGACCGCAGCACCGTCATGGGCCGATCCATCGCCGACAAGGTGACGGTGCATGTCGCGGACCTGCAGAACGCGGGCGACGATTTCCCGCTCGGGCAGGAGCTCGCGCGCAAGTTCGGCCATCGCACGATCCTCGCCGTGCCGCTGGTGCGGGGCGACAAGGCGCTCGGCACGATCCTCGCGCGCCGCACGGAGGTGCGGCCTTTCGAGGACAAGCACATCGGTCTCCTCAAGACGTTCGCGGACCAGGCCGCGATCGCGATCGAGAACGTGCGCTTGTTCAACGAAACCAAGGAATCGCTCGAGCAGCAGACCGCAACGTCCGAGATTCTGAAGGTGATCAGCAGCTCGACCACCGACACGCAGCCGGTCTTCGAAGCGATCGTGCAAAGCGGCCTGAAGCTATTCCCGGACGCGGCTGTCGTCGTGACGCTCCCCGACGGCGACGACGTGCAACTCGCCGCGATCGCGGACCTGGATCCCGTACTCGCACAGCAGTGGCGCACGCGCTTTCCATTTCCCCTCAGCCGCGCCTACATGCATGGGCTCGCGATCCTCGATCGGAAAGTCATCGACGTTGCCGATGCCGCGGCAAATACCGACCCGTCGATCGCACCGGGAATCGAGAACTTTCTCGCGAGCGGGTACCGGGCCGTCACCATCATGCCGATGATGCGCGGTGATGCCGCCATCGGCACCGTCAGCGTCGTGCGGCTGCTGCCCGGGCCGCTGACCGACAAACAGCTCACTCTGCTACGCACGTTTGCCGACCAGGCGGTGATCGCAATCGAGAATGTACGTCTGTTCAACGAGACGAGGGAATCGCTCGAGCAGCAGACGGCGACGAGCGACATCCTGCGCGTGATTTCGGACTCACCGGGTGACGTGCAGCCGATCCTGGACGCGGTCGCCGAACGCTCGACGAGTCTTTGCGAGAGCGCCTCCACCGCGATCTATGTGCTCGAAAGCGACGTCATGCGGCGCGCTGCCTTCAATGGGCCTACGGAGCTCGTGGGCCGCGAGACAGTGCCCTATAGTGCCGGCACGCTAATCGGCCGCGCGATCGTGGAAGGCAAAGCGATTCATGTCCAAGACATCGAACGGGCGCAAGGCGAGTATCCGCTGAGCTGGGAATTCGCGCGTCAGTACGGACGCCACCATACGATGCTTGCCGTTCCCCTCATGCGCGAGGGTCGACCGTTCGGCACCATGTTTCTTCGCCGCAGGGAAGTGCGGCCGTTCACCGAGAAGCAGATAACTCTTAGCAAAACGTTTGCCGATCAGGCGGCGATCGGCATCGAGAACGTGCGGCTATTCAACGAGACGAAGGAGGCGCTCGAGCAGCAAAAGGCCTCGGGCGAGGTGCTCGGCGCCATCTCGAGCTCGATCGCGGACACGAGGCCGGTATTCGACAAGATCCTGCAGAGTTGCGAACGGCTTTTCGAAGGCAACTTGGTCGGCGTGACGCTCGTCACGTCCGACGCTCGGGTCGAGCTCGCCGCGTATCGTGGCGAGCAGCGCGACGAGCTCGCCCGCATCTACCCGATGCCGCTCTCGCGTGAGAGCGGCACAGGCTGCGCCATACTCGAGCAGAAGGTCGCCCATTTTCCGGACGTACGGGAAGGCGTCGCGCCGCCCCAAGTGGTCAGAGGTTCCGGTGTTCTCGGCTTCAAGGCCATCATCTTCGCGCCGATGGTTTTCGAAGGCCGCGGCATCGGCGCCATCTGGGTGGCACGCCAAGCGGCAGGCGCGTTCAACGACAAACAGATTGGCCTTCTCAAGACCTTCGCCGACCAGGCGGTGATCGCGATACAGAACGCGCGCCTGTTCCGCGAAATCCAGGAAAAAAGCGCGCAGCTCGAGATCGCGAACAAGCACAAGTCGGATTTCCTCGCCAACATGTCGCACGAGCTGCGCACGCCGCTCAATGCCATCATCGGCTTCTCCGAAGTGCTGATCGACAAGATGTTCGGCGAGGTGAACGCGAAACAGCTCGACTATCTCAAGGACATTCACGAATCCGGCCGGCACCTGCTTTCATTGATCAACGACATCCTGGATCTCTCCAAGATTGAGGCCGGACGCATGGATCTCGAGATCTCGAGCTTCCACCTGCCCACCGCGCTCTCGAACGCGATGACGCTGGTGCGCGAGCGCGCGCAGCGCCACGGCATCGCGCTCGGGCTCGACGTCGATCCGCGCCTCGGCGAGTTCCAGGCCGATGAGCGCAAGTTCAAGCAGATCGTGGTGAACCTGCTGTCCAACGCCGTGAAGTTCACGCCAGACGGCGGCCGCGTCGACGTCAGCGCTAAGCGCGATACGACCATGGTCGAGATCGCGGTGCGCGATACCGGTATCGGCATCGCGCCCGAGGACCAGACCGCGGTATTCGAGGAGTTCAAACAGGTCGGGCGCGATTACACCAGGAAGGCCGAAGGCACCGGGCTTGGCCTCGCGCTAACCAAGCGCTTCGTCGAACTTCATGGCGGGGAGATCCGGCTCGAAAGCGCGCCCGGCAAGGGCTCCACCTTCACCGTCAGCTTTCCGCTGCGCCATTAAAGGCGGCCATGAGCACGATCCTGATCGTCGAAGATAACGAGAAGAACATGAAGCTCGCGCGCGACGTGCTGCAGGCAAAAGGCTACCAAACGCTCGAAGCGATCACTGGCGAGGAAGGCGTGCGCCTCGCGAAGGAAAAGCTCCCGGATCTGGTGCTCATGGATATCCAGCTTCCCGGCATCAACGGCATCGAGGCCTTCAGGCAGCTGCGCGCCGACCCGAAAACCGCGCGCATTCCGGTGATCGCGCTCACGGCATCGGTGACGCCCACCGATCGCAGCGCCATCACGGCCGCGGGCTTCGATGCGTTCGTCGGCAAGCCCATCAGCCTCAAAGAATTCATCGATACGGTGAAGCGCCTGGCGGAAGGAGGCAAGAAGTAATGCCTCAACGGATTCTGGTCGTCGACGACACGCCGCAGAACGTGAAACTACTCGCCGATTTGCTTTCGGCGAAGGGCTACGACGTGAGCACCGCGGCGAGCGGCGAGCAGGCGCTCGAGAGCATTGCCCGGCAGCCGCCCGATCTCGTCCTCCTCGACATCATGATGCCGGGCATCAACGGCTACGAGGTCTGCCGCAAGATCCGCGAAAACCCGGCGACTGCACTGTTGCCGGTGGTGCTCGCGACCTCGCTCGATCCAAACCAGGAGCGCGTGAAGGGGATCGAGGCCGGCGCCGACGACTTCCTGCCGAAGCCCGTGAACCAAGCTGAGCTCTTCGCGCGGGTGAAATCGCTTCTTCGCATCAAGAACCTGCAGGATGAGCGGCTCGCGCGCCTCAAGAGCTTCTTTTCGCCACAACTCGCCGAGGCGATCGCGGCCGGCAAGGGCGAAGATGTGCTGAAGACGCATCGCAGGGAGATCACGGTCGAGTTCTTCGACCTGCGCGGCTTCACCGCCTTCACCGACAATGCCGAGCCGGAAGAGGTGATGGAGCTCCTACGCGGGTACCATGGCGCGCTCGGCAAGCTGGTGCTCGAGCACCAGGGCACGCTTGAGCGCTTCGCGGGCGACGCGGTGATGGTGTTCTTCAACGATCCGGTGCCGATCGAGCGGCCCGCGGAGCATGCCGTGCGCTGCGCGCTCGCGATGATGGACGCGTTTGGCCCCATCGCCGAGCACTGGAAAAAGCGCAGTGGCCACGACCTCGGCCTCGGCGTCGGCATCGCGCAGGGCTATGCCACGCTCGGCGCGATCGGCTTCGAAGGCCGCTGGGACTATGCGGCCATCGGCAACGTTACCAACCTCGCTGCCCGCCTTTGCGCCGAGGCGAGAGCGGGCCAAATCCTCGGTGATCGCAAGACCATGGCCGTGCTCGACGGCGTCTTCAACTTCGAGCCGGTCGGCGAGCTCACACTCAAGGGCTTCTCCCATTCCATCGCGGGCTTCGCGCTGAAGGACCGGGGACGGAGCCCGAACTAGATCGACGCGCAGGCGCTTTGCGGGCCGTCCCCGACGTCATATGGCGCCCGGCGAGCGGTCGCCCGTCAGGGGCCCCGCCGCTGATCGCCCTAGGGGCGCAGTCCTATCTCGCGGACGAGGGAATCCGCGTCGACATCGCCGTCCAAGCCGAGCGTCTCCTCGTCCCAGTCCTCGGCCTCGAAAGTGTCCTCTTCTTCCAAATCGAAGTCGTCTTCGTAAAGCTCTTCGGGCTCCATCGCCCCTCCCCAGGTAATTCTCAGGTTGCGGGTTTAGCGACGGCGATTT
>JBHELS010000243.1:0-2762 GCA_046263015.1 Burkholderiales bacterium
GGCCTTCAGCTCCTCTCCAACTTCCTCCGCTGGCGTCCTTGATTCAACCGCTCGATTAACGGCCTCGCGCGCCGTGGTCCCCCCAGTGTTGCCGTGCTGATCATTCCCGCCATCGACGTGAAAGACGGGCGCTGCGTGCGCCTGCAGCAGGGAAAGATGGAGACGGCGACGGTGTTTTCCGATAACCCGGTGCAGATGGCAAAGCACTGGGCGGCTCAGGGCGCGCGCCGCCTTCACATCGTCGACCTGAATGGCGCCATTGCCGGTCGTCCGAAAAACGAAAAAGTCATTCGCGAGATGGTCGCTGCGGTCGGTGAGCAGGTGCCCATTCAGGTCGGTGGCGGCATCCGCGATCTCGACACGATCGAGAGCTACCTCGACGCCGGAGTGACCTACATCGTCATTGGCACCGCAGCGGTGAAGAATCCGGGATTTCTCTCCGATGCCTGCTACGCGTTTCCCGGCCATATCATCGCCGGCCTCGACGCCAAGGCGGGCAAGGTGGCGGTCGAGGGATGGTCCAAGCTCACCGGCCATGACGTCCTCGACCTTGCGAAGAAGTACGAGGACTACGGCATCGAAGCACTGGTCTACACCGATATCGGACGTGACGGGATGATGGGCGGCATCAATCTCGAGGCGACACTGCGGCTTGCGCAGGCGACAAAAACGCCGATCATCGCCTCGGGCGGCCTGAATAGCGTCGACGACGTGCACGCGGTGTGCGCGCAGCTCGTGCCCGAGGGCGTGATCGGCGCCATCGCCGGCCGCGCCCTCTACGAAGGAAAACTGGAGCTCAAGACGGCGCAGGCCGCCGCCGACAAGGCCCTCGGGAAGGCCTGAGCGTGGGCCTCGGCCGAAACTAATGGGGCTCGCTAAACGCGTCATCCCCTGCCTGGACGTTACTGCCGGCCGGGTGGTGAAGGGGGTGAACTTCGTCGGCTTGCGTGACGCCGGAGATCCCGTGGAAATCGCCGCGCGCTACGACGCCGATGGGGCGGACGAGCTTTGCTTCCTCGACATCACGGCGAGCTCGGACGAGCGCGACATCCTCGTTCACGTCATCGAAGCGGTCGCCGCCCAGGTGTTCATCCCGCTCACCGTCGGCGGCGGTGTGCGCAGCGTCGCGGACGTGCGGCGGCTTCTCAACGCCGGCGCCGACAAAGTGTCGATCAACACCGCCGCCGTGCAATCGCCCGAGCTCGTGCGCGACGCGTCCAGCATCGTCGGCGCGCAATGCATCGTCGTCGCGATCGACGCGAAGAGGAACGGTGCGCGCTGGGAGGTCTACACGCACGGCGGACGCCGCGCGACCGGGCTCGACGCGGTCGACTGGGCGCGGCGCATGTCGGCCGCGGGCGCGGGCGAGATCCTCCTCACCAGCATGGATCGCGACGGCACGCGCGACGGCTTCGATGTCGAGCTGACGCGCGCCGTGTCCGAGGCGGTACCGGTGCCGGTGATCGCCTCCGGCGGCGCCGGCAATCTCGAGCACCTCGCGCTTGGCGTGCTCGCCGGCAAAGCCGACGCGGTGCTCGCGGCGAGCATCTTTCACTTCGGCGAATACAGCCTGCGCGAGGCCAAGCAGCACATGCGATCGCGCGGCATCGAGGTCCGCGAATGAGCTGGCTTGACGAAGTACCCTTTGGTGCCGACGGGCTTATCGCTGCGGTCGTGCAAGACGCGACGAGCGCGCGCGTCCTCACCGTCGCATGGATGAATCGCGCGGCGCTCGAGCAAACCGCCGAAACGGCTGAGGCAGTCTATTGGTCACGCTCGCGCCGGCGGCTCTGGCGCAAAGGCGAAGAATCCGGCCACGTACAAAAGGTGAAAGAGCTGCGCCTCGATTGCGACGCCGATGCCGTGCTTCTAAAGGTGGAGCAAGTGGGCGGCATTGCCTGCCACACCGGACGTGAGAGCTGCTTCTATCGCAAACTCGAGAATGGACGCTGGTTGGCGACCGATCCGGTGCTCAAGGATCCCGCCGCCATCTACAAGAAATGAAGCCCGGCATTTACGAGACGCTGGAACGCATCGCCACCACGATCAACGAACGAAAAGGCGGCGACCCTGCCAAGTCCTACGTCGCGCGGCTCTACGCGAAAGGCGACGACGCGATGCTGAAGAAAATCGGCGAAGAGGCGACCGAGACGGTGCTCGCCGCGAAGAGCGGCGATCGCCTCGCGCTCGTGCGCGAGACCGCCGACCTCTGGTTCCATACGATGATCGTGCTCGCGCGCCACGGCCTCGGGCCCGCGGACGTGCTCACCGAACTGCACCGGCGCGAGGGCATCTCCGGTCTCGATGAAAAAGCGGCGCGCAAGGAATGAACGATCCCAATTGCATCTTCTGCAAGATCGCGAAGGGGCTTATCCCGGCGAAGAAGGTTCACGATGATGACGACCTGATGGCTTTCCACGACATCCGGCCGCAGGCGCCAGTGCACTTGCTGCTCGTGCCGAAAGAGCACATCGTGTCGCTCTACGAGGCGCAACCGGCGCATCAGGCGGTGTTGGGCAAGATGATGACGGTGGCCGGCCGCCTCGCACGCGAAGCAGGCGCGACCGATGGCTTTCGCACCATCATCAACAACGGTCGGGTGGGACATCAGGAGGTGTATCATGTCCACATGCATGTCCTCGGCGGGCCCGATCCCCTCGGCCCCATGCTCTCGAGGAAGTAGACAGGAGACACGCAATGGGTTCCCTCAGCATATGGCACTGGCTGATCGTCCTGGTGATCGTGATGCTGATTTTCGGCAC
>JBHELS010000244.1:0-2951 GCA_046263015.1 Burkholderiales bacterium
CGCAGCACCTTGAGCTGCCGGCTGAAGTGGGTGCACGCGTCACACAGCGCGAGATGCAGACGCAGCTGCGCCTGCTCGCCGAGGCCGAGCCGGCGATCCATCGACTGCGAGAGAAGCCGCGACGCTTCGCGGCAGGACAACTTCATCGCCTAAACCATCCTTTTTCAAGGCATTCGCGCAGCGCCATGCGCGCGCGGTAAAGCAGCACCCAACAGTGGGTCGCGGTTATGCCGACTTCTTTACAGATATCGGCGGTGTCGACGCCGAGGTGCTCGCGCATCAGGAACACCTGGCTCGTGCGCGGCGGCAGCGCTTTCAGGCATTGCTCGAGCGCGGCGACGAATTGCTTCTCGTGCAACGCGTCCTCGGGATGTGGCCAGGCCTGGGGCGGCTCGCGCCAGTGGCCGGTCTGGTCGAACAGGGCATCGAGATCCTCCGTGCCCGCCTCGTCGCCCGGCGCGTCCACGGGCCGCTCGCGGCTCGAGCGGCGGATGGAGTCGACGATCTTGTGCTTGAGGATGCCGGTCGCCCAGGTGCGGAGGTTCGACCGGCCGGCGAAGCTCGCCTCGGCCGCGAGCGCAGCGACGAGCGTATCCTGCACCGCATCCTCCGCGGCTTCGGCGTTACGCAGCTGTAGCGACGCGTAGCGCAGCAGATAAGGCCGCAGGGCCTCGAGCTGCGCGCGGAAGTCGCTAGCCAAGCGTCATGCGGTGCGCTGCTAGTAGCGCTGCTGGCCCTTGATCGACCAGGGGATCACCGGCCCGCTCTCGCCGTCGGGCGTGTGGTTCTTGGCGGCGTCCTTCTTCGGCCGGCCGGGACGATACGTGACCGAGAAGATCTTGAGCGGCGGCACCTTGGGCGGCGCCTCGAGGAAACGGCAATCCGACTCGGTCGGCGCGGAAAGGAGCGCGCCCAGGCGCTTGCCGTTCAGCAGCACCGTGTAGCGCAGCATGTGCATCGAGCCGGGAGCAGGCTGAGCGAGGATGTCGTACTTGCCAAGCTTGTATTGCTTTCTCTCGAGCATGAGGGGAGGGAAGGAGCCGGGAAGGGAAAAGGCGTCATTGTACTCTCACACGAGGCTGATTCCCGCCCCTGAAAGGGGCAGCGTCCGAAGGGGCCTCCCATCGAGGGCGAGGAGCGCATTGGCAAGCGCCGGCGCGATCACGGGCGTCGCGGGCTCGCCGACGCCCGTGGGCTTGTCGCTTGAGCGCACGCTGTACACCTCCACCCGCGGCATCTGGGGCATGCGCAGGACGGTGTAATCGTGAAAATTCGATTGCTCGACCATCCCCTCCTTAAGCGTGATCGCGCCGCTTAGCGCCGCCGAAAGCCCGTAGCCAATGCCGGACTCCATTTGCATCGCGACGATGTTCGGGTTGACCGCGACACCGCAATCAACCGCGCATACGACCCGCTCGATGTGCACGCCGTCCTTGCGGCGCGCGACTTCCACCACCTGCGCAACAACCGTATTAAACGATTCATGCACGGCCAGGCCGCGCGCCCGGTCCTCGCTTTTACTTCTTGCGAGCGGCTTTCCCCAGCCCGCCTGCTTAGCGGCGAGCTCTAGCGCTGCGAGGTGCCGTGGATGGCCCGCCATGAGCTGGCGGCGAAGCGCGAGCGGGTCCTTGCCGGTGGCCGCGGCAATCTCATCGAGGAAGCATTCGGTGGCGTAGGCCGTGTGCGTGGAGCCGACCGAGCGCCACCATTGCACCGGCACGCCGACCTTCGGCGAGTGGAGCTCTAGCAGCCGGTTCGGAATCGCGTAGGGCAGATTGGCCGCGCCTTCGACCGAGGTCTCGTCGACGCCGTTCTTCACCATCATCGGCTCGAACGCCGTGCCCGTGAGGATAGACTGCCCGACGATCGTGTGGCGCCAGGCGACGAGCTCGCCCCGCGGATCGAGCCCGGCCTCGAGCTCGTGGTAGTACATCGGGCGGTAATAGCCCGCGCGCATGTCGTCCTCGCGTCCCCAGACGAGCTTCACCGGTGCGCGGCCGTTGATCGCCTTGGCGATGGCGACCGCTTCGAGCAGGTAATCGGAATACGGATTGGCGCGCCGGCCGAAGCTGCCGCCGGCGTAGAGCATGTTGAGCTTCACCTGCTCGGGCTTCAGGCCGAGAAGGTGAGCGACCGTCATCTGGTCCACTGTCTGGAATTGCTCGCCGTTCCAGATCTCGCAGCCCTCCGCGGTCAACGCGACGGCGCAGTTCATCGGCTCCATCGCGGCGTGGGCCAGGTACGGAAATTCGTACGCCGCCTCGAGCGTCCTCGCGACGCCGCCCAGCGCGGCATCGACGTCGCCCGACTTGTGCGCAACGGTCCCCGGCGTCACGGCGAGGCGCTTGTATTCCGCCATGATCTCGGCTGAGCCGAGGCGCAGCGCGTTCGTCTCGTCCCACTCGGCGACGAGCGCATCGCGTCCCTTTTTCGCTGTCCAGTAGTCGCGCGCGAGCACCGCGACGCCGTTGGTCGCCGGCGTCTCGAACGGAACCACCTCAACCACGCCGGCGACCTCCTTCGACTTGGCGGCGTCGAAGCGCGAGAGCTTCGCGCCGAAGCGCGGCGGATGAAGGACCACCGCGGTAAGCATGCCCGGAAGCTTCAGGTCCTGCGTGTAGATCGCGGTTCCGTTCGACTTCGCGAGGGCATCGACGCGCGGGAGCGTCGCTTTCCCAACGTACGTGAAGCGGCTCGCATCCTTCACAGGCACATCGACCGGCACGACTTGCGTCGCGGCGGAAGCGGCGAGATCGCCGAACTTCGCGCGGCGCTTGGTCTTGCGATGCTCAACCAGGCCCTTGGCGATTGTGACGTCAGCCGGCGCCACCTTCCAGCGCTCGGCGGCAGCGGCGACCAGCATGGCGCGCGCGGTGGCGCCGGCCATGCGCAGCTGCTGATACGAGTTCGGGAGCGAGCTCGAGCCGCCCGTGCCTTGCGCCTCGCCCCAC